>CAYNDM010000120.1:0-8656 GCA_964395265.1 uncultured Bacteriovoracaceae bacterium | reverse complement strand
GCCTCGCAAGCCGCGGAATGCTTATTGCTGCGAATCAAGACGTGATGCGCGCCTGGCCTGGCATCGTTGGAGCGATCGTCGCTTTTTTGATCGGGTTTTTCGTAGCGAACGAGACTCAGTTCGATATGGAGCGCGCGCTGACCCCCCAAAGGCTGCGTCCTGCTGAAAGCGTCCAGCTTTTCATTGAAAGAGACTCGACCCGAGAAACGGACTTGGACCGGCAGCGTGATTCAGGGACGGATGCTGGCTCTCAAGTGGATTTGGAGGCGAACGGCCGGGAACAGGCCGGCCAGGCGGCTCGTCCTGGCGCCAAGGTTCCCGATTCGGGTCGCCAAGACCAGCCGGGGAAGCAGGCGGATTCACGAGGCACCGCTCAAGCGGATCAGGGAGCCGAAGCAAATCAGCCAACTGAGATGAGCGCCGAGCAGGCGCGGACCCTCATTGCTCAGAAGCAGGCGCGGATTGCCGAAATCGATGAAGCCTTGAACCAGGCTGATTTAGCTGAGCCCGACGGAAACCAGCTCATGACTGAGACGCAGGAGAGGATTCGGGAGCAGGAAGAGCGCATTGCCGAACTCAAAGCCCGGTTGGAGGCCGAGCAAGCGGAGGTCAGTCTCCGCCAGCGGCAGTTTGAGTCCCGGGTCAACCAGGAGTCCCAGCTTTTGGCGCGAAGGCTGGAGGCGGCTCGGGAGCGGATCAGGAAGCAGGAAGAGGTGCTCGACCAGCTGCTCGGCAGGCGACAAAGCACGATCGCTCCAGAAACGACGACGCTGGTGATGGAATTGGACAACGAGATTTTGAATGTCCGGCAAGAGCTGAATGAGCTGCGTAGCCAATACGCTTCGATTCAGGAGAGCCTGGATGCCGCCGTCCAAGAGGCATATTCGGATCGAAGCGCCCAGATTGAAGAGCAATTGGCAGGACAGGTCGATCTCAGCGTGGATCTGGCGAATGCCCAGGCGGTGCTCGATGACTTGCGGCAGGAACTCCAGCAAGCTCAGCGCGATCAATCTTCCAGGCGGCAGGAACAGGAAAGGCTCAGGTCGGAGCGACGAGACCTGGAAAGAGAAATTCAAGGGCTTCAGCGGCGGCTCGGGAGCTGACCCGAGCGCACCGCTTTGGCTTCCGAAGGGTCCTGGAGTTTTTGATGCTCCTGCGATGCGAAACTATGCGCTCTTGGTGATGGACGTGCTTTGGGTCTCGGAACGCGCGGGCATGGGAGCCATGCTTTCTGCCGTACCAGGCTGCCGCGATCTGGGTTCGAGAATTCGAGCCTGCTCCTGGCTGCGTTTGCCCAGTAAGATGCTGAGCGCCGAGATCCCTCCGAACAGACTCCCCAGGGCGAACAGGCTTCTCAGCGGATGAAGCACGGTCGAAGTGTAGAGACTCCAGCGGGAGACATGGCCGGGGTAGTTTCCTCTCAGTTTGAGCTCTCTGGGGAAAGGCGCATAGAGAGCATTGGTGCGGGTACCGGGGCGATCCAGCATTTGATGCTCTCGATCCATCATTCGCTTCATATACTGATCGACCAGCCGCGGAGCAAAAGACTCGAGCGCTGACAGCGCTTTCGCGCCTCCTCCGACGAATACCTCCCTGACGGGTTTCGACGCGCAATGCAGGATCGCTCGCGCTGCCACCTCAGGCGCGTACACCGGAGGGGGAAGCATCGGTTCCCGCTCGAGGTGATTGGCGGCATGGATGGTGTAAGGCGTATCGATCGAGCCAGGTATAACCAGGCTGACCGAGATGGGAATGCCGTCATTTTCGAGCTCCATTCGAAGCGCGTCGGTATAGCCTTTGACCGCGTGCTTCGAAGCGCAGTAGATCCCCTGATAGGGCACAGCGCGATGCGAGACGACGCTTCCGATGTTGATGAGCGCGCCTCCATTTCGGCGCAGGTATGGAATGGCCGCGCGACATCCATGGATCACTCCCCAAAAGTTGGTGTCGAACAACCGGCGTTTTTCGCCCAGATGGATCTCGGTCAGCTTTCCGTAAATGCTCACACCGGCGTTGTTGATCCATGTGTCGATGCCGCCAAACGTGCTTGCGGCATAAAGAGCCAGCTGCTTCATGGCTTCGGAATCGGCGACATCCGCGGCGAAATGGATGACCTCGCAGCCTCTGCGTCGGAGATCCTGAGCCAGGGTCCGTAGGTCCTCCTCGTTGCGGGAGTTGAGAACGAGTCTGGCGCCCTTTTTCGCGGCTAGCCTGGCGGTCGCTAGACCGATCCCGCTGGTCGCTCCGGTCAAGACGATGACTTGTTCCCTGAGGGGCTTGATTTCTCTCTGCATGATCTGCCTCCAATATAGACAATGGATGGGTTCGAGAGCAGTTTCTTCGGGTTGTGCTCGGAAAGGCAAACGGCCCTCATGCGAACTGAGCTGCAACGGTTGGGCTAGCGGGCATAGCCGACCGCTAGCGGCGGCTCGAAAGATAGTAGTCGTAATTTCCCTCGAAGATCCGCAGCTCGCCATGATCCACTTCGAAAACGCGGGTGGCCACCGCTTTCAGGAAATGGCGATCGTGGGAGACGATGGCCACAGTGCCATCGAACGAGCGGATCGCCTCGAGCAGGACTTCGCGGGACTGGATGTCGAGATGATTGGTCGGCTCGTCCAAGATCAGGAAGTTCACCGGATTGGCCAGGATCGTGGCGAGGACGACCCGACTTTTTTCGCCGCCGGAAAGAACCGAGATCTTCTTCTCGACTTCGTCTCCGCTGAAAAGGAACGCGCCGAGCAGGTTGCGGACGTAACCGATGGTGGCGTCCGGGATACGGTCATGGATCTCTTCGAAGATCGTTTTTTTCGGATCAAGCACATCGAGCGAGTGCTGGGAGAAATAGCCGACCCTTACGCCCGCTCCGATCTGGAGCGCGCCCGCCGGCGGGTCCGGCGGCCCCGCCCTCATCGTGAGCAAGGGGGATTTGCCCGCGCCATTCACCCCGACGACCGCGACCTTGTCGAGGCGGCGGATGACGCCGCTTACGCCCGCGAAAACGGGCTTGAACTTTCCGTTCTCCAGGGGCCACTGCTTCGCCAGGCCATTCATCTTGACGACGTCGTTGCCGCTCCGAGGCGGGGTAGGGAAGTCGAATTTCATGACTTTCTCTTCGGCCGGGATCTCGATGCGCTCGATCTTCTCGAGCTTCTTCACGCGTGATTGGACCTGAGCCGCGTGCGATGCGCGGGCGGCGAAGCGCGCGATGAACTCTTCTTCCTTGGCAAGCATGTCCTGCTGCTTTTTGTGGGAAGCCAGAAGCTGTTCGCGGCGGATGTCGCGCTCCCTGAGGTAGAACTCATAGTCGCCGGAGTAGGTGGTGATGCTCTTGTTGGCGACCTCGACGATCCTGTTCACGATGCGATTCATGAATTCCCGGTCGTGGCTCGTCATCAGGAGCGCGCCTTTGTAAGCGCGAAGCCACTCTTCGAGCCAGATGATGGATTCGAGGTCCAAATGGTTGGTGGGCTCGTCCGCCAGCAGGACGTCGGGCTGAAGAGCGAGGATGCGGGCCAGAGCGATTCGCATCTTCCACCCTCCTGAAAAGCTTTCGACCGGACGATCATGATCCTCGGGCTTTATTCCCAAACCGGTCAGGATCTCCTTCGCGCGCGATTCGAGGTCATATCCTCCTCTTTGCTCGAATTCGATCTGAAGCTCGCCATAGCGTTCCAGGATCTGGGTCATCTCGTCGTCTTCGAGAGGATTCTCCGCTGATTCTTGAAGCCGCTTCTCGATGGCGCCGATTTCGAGCGACAGCTCCGATACGCGTCCCGCCCCTGCTTTGACTTCTTCGAGCGCCGAGCGTCCTCGCATCTCGCCGGTGTCCTGGGAGAAGTAGCCGATCACGAGCCGGTCCGGGATCGTGACGGTGCCGCCATCGACGCTCTCCTCCCGGGTGATGATCCTGAAGATCGTGGTCTTTCCGGCGCCGTTCGGACCCACCAATCCGATCTTGTCGCCTGGGCGGATCTGGACGCTTCCGTCTCTGTAAAGGACTCGTGAGCCGTATTGCTTGGAGATATTCGTCAGATGAATCATGCGTGCTGCATCTTAGCCGAGCCGTCAGCCGGGGGCCAGCGCGATTTCGGACCAGGTTCCAGCTCGTGGCGCACTCGAGAGCCGCGCGCTTCGGTTCAGTGGCGGAGACCGAGGAAGGGGTGGGGAATCTGTCAAAAACTTGGCCGTAATGCCTTAAATCCCAGGTTTTTGACGGGATCGTCAGGATTTCGTTTACATGGCCGCTCGGTTACGTCAGCATTTTCTCATTATCCATAGCGAATAGGAGACCGGGAATGATCCAAGGATGGGTGAGGTTCCAGGCGGGGAGCAGGGTATTCTCATTTGGTTCGATCGCGCTTCTGGTATTCGCCGCGTTCGGCTCGGTCAATGCGACGGCTCGGATCAGCGCGACTGAATACGACAAATCCGTGCGATATTCGATCACCGTTGATGAGGTGCAGGTCAACGAGGTCGAGCTTGATGGGCGAAACTGGCTCAAAGCCAAGCTCGTTGGCGTCGAGGGGCACGAAGGGATTCTGTACCGGGAAGGGAGCCCGGAGATCCCGGTCATTCGGCTTTATGTCGATGGCGCGAGCGAGATCCGCATCGATTATGAGTCGAGCGAGTCGAAGTCGTTTTACTCGGAAAAGGTCAAGCTGGCTCCCGTCCAGCGTTCTGCCCCGAAGATTCGAGGCGCGAGCACGGCGTTTCGCTTCGATGCGGCGGCTTATCAATCACAAAGTTTTTACCCAGCTCAGCCCTACACGGTGGAGGAAGCGGGATGGATCAATGGAAAGCGGAGACAACTCGTCACGCTTCATCCGCTTTCATACAACCCCGCTACCCAAGAGCTCGTCTTCAGAAACGCGTTCAGCGTGGAAGTCCGGAGAGACTCGCTCGAAGCCGAAGCGAAGACCGCAGGCCGTACTTTCGCTTTCGTCGTAGGCAAGAGGTTCGTGAACAGCCCCTCCCTTGTCCGCTATATCGAGTTCAAGCGCTCGCAGGGCTTTCACGTCGAGGTGATCAAGGTGGGCACGGATGCCTCCACCCCCGACGAGATCCGAGGCACGCTGAAGAGGCTTTTGGCCGACCAGGATCGGCGACTGGCCCACGTTCTGATCATCGGTGATGCAGACGATGTCCCCGGCTACCGGACGCGTACCATCAGCGGAATCACCGATCACTATTATCGCGCGATCGACACCGACTCCTATGACGCCGACATCAACGGCCCCGACGTCAGCGTGGGGCGCTTTCCCGCCGCGAACGAAGAGCATCTCGATGCCATGGTCAGCAAGTCCATCAAGTACGCGCTCGGGAGTTTCGGTCGACGGGACTGGCTGAGGCATGCCTCCTGGCTCGCGACCGATGATCGCTGGCAGATGGCGGAAGCGACCCACAACTACGCGATCGAAACCTATACGGCGGCCGAGGGATACACCGGGGTCTTTCCTCATTCCCCGATCGCCGGCGGAGACCAGCTCTACGCGATCACCCATCGTGTACCGCGCTCCCAGACGAGAAGCACGCTCTCGTCCGGCCGCTCGTTGATCCAGTACTCGGGCCATGGCGCCAATACGTTCTGGGATGCCCCAAGGGTGGACCAGGCCGACGTCAGATCCCTTCGCGATCCGGACGCGTTGCCTTTCGTGGTCTCGAACGCTTGCATCACCGGAGACTACAGGGTTTCGGAGTCGTTCGCCGAAACCTGGATTCGCCATCCTTACGGGGCTATTCTCTTCTGGGGCTCGATGGATAATACGTACTGGGACGAAGACGACATCCTCGAGCGCAGACAGTATGACGGGATGTTCAGGGAAGGCCTGCGAGTGTTCAGCGAGATCACCGATTACGCGCTCTCCCAGCATTGGCTCCATTACGGCGGAGAGGGTAGAAGCAAGTACTACTGGGAGACCTACACCGTCTTCGGCGATCCTTCGCTTGCGTTCCGAGACAGTCGTGACGCGCGATGAGCGCGTCTTGATGAAATGACCTAAATATGGTGTTCTTGCCTCCGAGGCCGGTGAAGCCAAGGGGGCATTTTTATGTCAAAGCGCTGGGTGATCGAAACTCTGGCCACGGGCGACGAGATCGTGAACGGTGACGTCGTGGATTCAAACAGCGCCTATCTGAGTCGAAGGCTCGTTCAGCTGGGTTATCTGATGACCCGCCACAACGCGCTTCCCGACGACGAACGACTCCTCAGCGAAGGGATTCTGGAGATCGCGGAGCGCGCGGATGTTTGCGTCTCTTCGGGGGGACTCGGTCCTACCGAGGACGATCTTACCGCGGACATCGTCGCCAAGCTTGCAGGAACCCAAGTTGTCTTCGATCCTGAGGCGGTTAAGCGCCTGAAGGAGCGCTTACGCAAGTTCAACCTCCATCTCGCCGAGAATCACATCAGAACGACAAGAGTGCCGGCCACGGCGGAAGTTTTTCAGCCGGAGGTGGGAACGGCGCCCGCTTTTTCTCTGCGCATCAAGCGCTGTCTGTTTTTCTTTCTTCCTGGAGTCCCTGAGGAGTACCGGCACTTCGTCGAGCGTGACGTGCTCCCTATGATCGCCGCGCGATTCCCTGGCGCCGGCGGGGTCGTCACGCAATTGAAGACCCTGAACATCCCGGAGGCACACGTCGCCGAGAAGTTCGAGGACTATCGCACGCTCTTCCCGAAAGTCAAAGTGGGCTACCGTGCTCACGCACCCGAGGTTTGGGTCAAGTTCACGGCCGAAGCCGGCAGCCGGGCCGAGGCTTTGCGGATCCTGTCCCCAGCCGTCGAAGAGGCTGAGCGGAGACTGGGAGATCAGGTTTTCGGGCGGGATGAAGAGGAACTTCCTGACCTGGTGCATGAGCTCTTTTTGCGGAAGGGCCTGACGCTAGCGCTCGCCGAGTCGTGCACCGGAGGAGCAGCGAGCCAGCTGCTGCCGGCGCTACCCGGGAGCTCTGGTTATTTCCTTGGAAGCGCGGTGACTGAGTCGTCCGCGGCCAAGCAGACGATTCTCGGCGTCTCGACCGAGACGCTCGAGAAAGAAGGGGCGGTGAGCGAGGCCTGCGCGACGGAAATGGCGATCGGCGCATTGAATGCCTACGGCTCCGATGTGGCGGTTTCGATCACCGGGATCGCAGGGCCTGGCGGCGGCAGCGAGCGAAAGCCGGTGGGGCTGGTGCACTTCTGCCTGGCATGGAAGAAAGAAGGGGAAAAGGCTCCGGCGCATCTGCCGTTGCGCATGCGATTCCCCGGGAATCGGGAGCGGATCCAGAAGGCGGCTGCCTACACGGCTCTTGATATGCTTCGCCGCCATCTGCGGGACCGGGATCAATAACTCGATCTCGCAACCGGCAGCGCTTTGCGATAGGGTTGGGGCATGAGAATCCAATCCCAATCGTTGCAGCAACTCAAAGACACAACACTGAACCAGGCCACGTCCATTGCGTTGCTTTCGCTCGAGCAATGGAAGGCGGGTCGATGGAGCGGAACTCTGCCCGCCGGCGTCCGACGGCGCATCGATCAGGTAGCCGCCCGCCTGCGAGAGCCGCTGAGCGCGGGGGATCGGCTCAAAATCCCCGGAGCGGGGCCCAAGGACGAGGATTTCTGGGTCGTGCTGCTTCCCGAAGAGAAGACCCAGTACCGCCTTCTGGAGTGGGCGCGCGATACGTTGAAGGAGGCGGTCCAAGTCTGGACAAAGAGCCTATTGCTGCTTTTCGTGGATGAAGAGCATTCGCTGGAGGCTGCAGATGCCTTCGGCTCGGCCCTCGCCGCCAGGATTTTTCTTATGCCGGTTTTCGGCAAGCGTAAGGAAAAGGTTAAGGCGTTTCGCCTGGGGCAGGCCATCGTCGTCGGCAAATCGGAGGGGCTGAAAGGATCCTTCGAGCGGGGCTACGCGATTGGCGAAGGCACGAACCTGGCTCGCTTCCTAGCGACGCTTCCGCCCAATGTGTTGAATCCCAAGTCCTATGGAGAGCGCATTCGCAAGATCGCGCGCGAAAATCGCCTGACCGTGAGGTTTTACAGCAATCGGGAGCTCAAGCGGATGGGCGCCGGCGCATTCACGGCGGTCGACCAAGGGGATCCCCTATCCGTTGGAGGAATTTACGAGCTCAGCTATTCGCCGAAACGGCCTCGAAACTCCAAGCCGGTGAATCTCGTCGGCAAGGGCATGTGCTTCGATACGGGGGGATATGACGTCAAGATTCAAAGCGGGATGATGACCATGAAGGGCGATATGCAAGGGTCGGCGGTCGCGCTCGCCGGGATCGTCACTGCGGCCAGGCTCAAGCTTCCGATCAAGCTGAAAGCCTTTCTCGCGATCACCGAAAACCATCTTTCGCCGAAATCCTACAAGGCGGATGAGATCATCACCGCGTTGAACGGCCTTTCGATCGAGGTCGTGAACACCGACGCCGAAGGGCGAATGATCCTGGCGGATGCCCTGACTCTCGCATCCCGAGAAAATACCCAATGCGAGATCGACTTCGCGACTCTGACCGGATCCGCGGTGCGCGCTCTGGGAACGCGGATCGCAGCTGGCTTCACCAACCAGAAGGATTGGCACGCGGAGATCATCCAAGCCGGAGAAAGAAGCGGTGAGCGGGTTTGGACATTCCCTCTCGATTCGAGCTATTTCAAGGCCCTGGAGTCCAAGGTCGCTGACAC
>CAYNDM010000119.1:0-8728 GCA_964395265.1 uncultured Bacteriovoracaceae bacterium | reverse complement strand
CTCCTGAGGTAACGGATCTCCCCCGAATGGAGACCAGAAACAGCACTGCGAAAAGATTCAGGACAAAAGTGAGGGAGCCCGCCAACGCGTTCATCATCTGGCCGTTGGTAACCATCGCGAGCCGGTTCTGGGTCTCGCGTCCCCTGACTTCGAAAATCCGCCGCTCGGCGGCCTCGACCCAGCCTAGAATACGCAGAGCACGAATGTTTTGCACCCATTCGGAGACCAGACCGGTCCGCTCGGCGGCGAGCTGCTTGAATTGGTGAAAGAACCGCGATTGCCGCCGGGCGAGAAATAAATTCATCGCGCCGATACAGGCGATGGTAGTCAAGCTCGCGAGATAGGGAATATCGAAGTAGATATTCAGTGCGATCGGGGCCAGGATCACCGGGAAAAGAAAAGACACTCCCATGGGCAGGGTTTGATCCAGGATAGCGGCGGCGCCAGGAACGTCGACGGCAAAGATCGAAACCGCCTCTCCGACGGGCCGGTTTCCCACGACTCCTCCTCGAACAGTGACGAGCCGCTCATAAAGGGCGTCACCGATGCGTTTTTGAGCGACGACCGATTCCCGGGTCGCCAGCCAGATACTGAGCTGCGCTAATCCATGTGCCGATGCCGCGGTCGCGAACGCGGCCCATACCCAACGGGACTCCAGATGTCCTTGAACAAAACCATCGATGAAGAGTTTTTGGTAGTACGGGGAGAGGATTCCCAGCAGTGCTCCGAGCAGCCCTACTCCGAGAATGAGAAGTCGCCACGGAAGACGCTCGAAAAACAGTACTCGATATAGGGAAATCGGAGGTTGAAGATCTCGCATGGGAGCGTCTCACGATACCTTAGAAGCCGAAAAATCAGAAGTCGG
Organism: uncultured Bacteriovoracaceae bacterium; assembly: GCA_964395265.1. Classification (GTDB taxonomy): domain Bacteria; phylum Bdellovibrionota; class UBA1018; order UBA1018; family UBA1018; genus CAYNDM01. The sequence continues at coordinate 7,863 of CAYNDM010000119.1, read as the reverse complement.
AAGGTGGCGGAGAAGCGCAAAGGCGGCCAATGCGTCTGACCCTTTTTGCAAAAGGAGCCGGATCCCTTTGCCTCCGATTCCTCTCCCTGCGCCAGGAAGGGCCTCGAACCCTGTTTGAGGACGCTCAATGATCTGAACTCGAACCAGGCGCCAGCCTCCGCCAATCCTTGACGCGAAAAGTGGGGGTCACCCTGCCCCTGAAACGATTCAACTCGGGACCCCCGGCCCACTCCGCCTCTTCGGCAAGGATCTCGCCCAGCGACACGGCTTCCCGCTCAGCCGCGTGAAACCAGATGGCCTCGATCGAGTCGAAACCAGCTTGCTCGCCATCTGACCCGGTACGCACCAGGTTCATCTTCAAATGCCGCTCCTTGAGGATCTGATGACCGCGAACCGTCGCCCGAAACGTAAACACCGGTTCCGGGTTCCCTGGCCCGAAAGGACCCAGCGCCTCCAGCTCCTGGATCGTCCGGACATCGAGATCGCCGATACTGCAGCTGCCTTCGATCAATAACGGAAGCATCGCGGGATCCGAATCCATCCCGCCAAGTGCATCGTCGAATGAACGCTCGAAGGCTTCGACCTGGTCCAACGCGACCGAAAGCCCAGCCGCGTGACGATGGCCTCCAAAGCCCAATAGAAACTCGCTCGACGCCCGCATCGCTTCGAGGACATCCTTGCCGCCGAAAGAGCGGACGCTCCCCTTGCCATGATCCTCGCGAAGGGCGATCACGGCGGCAGGTTTTCGGAACGTTTCCGTCACTCGTGACGCTACGATTCCAACGACCCCTTCATGCCAGGATGGATCAGCGACCACGATCCCGTGCTTGAATCGGCCTTCGACGATTCCCTTCTCGACCCTTTCCCTGACTTCATCCCAGATCCGATTCTGAAGTTGAGCCCGTTCCTGATTGATCTTCTCGAGCTCGCGAGCGAGAGTCGCTCCACGGTAGGGATCCTCGGTCGTCAAGAGCTCGAGCGCCAGGCTCGCTGAAGCCATGCGGCCTGAAGCGTTGATCCGCGGGCCAATCACGAACCCCAGGTGCCCTGGACTCAACGTCCGTCCGCTCACCCCAGCGCCCTCGAGCAACGCTCGCACCCCAGGCTTTCGGGTTTGTTTCAGCACCTCAAGACCATGCCTGACCAAAATGTGATTGTCGCCCGTCAGAGGAACCATGTCAGCGGCAGTCGCCATCACGACCAGGTCCAGATGCTGCTTCAGATTGGGCTGCTTGCCTTCTTCCCACCAGCTTTGCGCGATGCCATGGCTTCGAAGCGCACGAGAGAGATAGAACGCCAGGCCGCATCCGCAAAGTTGCTTGAGCTCGCTCGGACAATCCGAGCGCTGCGGATTGATCACGGCCACAGCGGGAGGCAAGCCACGCACCGGGTCCAGTTGATGATGATCCACGACGATCAGATCCAACCCCAGCTCCCGTGCTCGATGAGCCGCATCGAAACTGGTGATCCCGCAGTCCACGGTCACTAGAAGCTTGATGCCATCCCGAGAAGCTTGCTCCACCGCCGCCACGTTCAGACCGTAGCCATCTTTGAAACGATCGGGCTGTCGGGCGTCCGCTTGCAACCCGAACTCCCGAAACACCCAGCTCAAAAGAGCGGCTCCGGTCGTTCCGTCGACATCGTAGTCGCCGTAGATCCGGATGCGCTCATCGGCGAGACGCGCCTGGCTTAAGCGCTGGATCGCGAGATCCATTTCTTTGATGCGAAAAGGGTCCGTCAAATTCTCAAGTTTCGGGGCCAGGAAGCTCTTGATGGACTCTCCATCAGTCAGGCCTCGAGCGAGACAGACCCGAAGCGTGATCGGAGAGAGCCCAGTCTCTGCGTGGAGCCGATCCAACGCTTCCGAGTCCTTGAAATGCGCGGAATCATAACCAGGTCTCAGCTTCCACTCGCGGGGCTCTAAGTGTTCCATTCAAAACTCCCTTTCGGGCATTCTAAGGATTCAAAGGCAAAAAACAACCAGGGCAGGCGTCCATTGCAGGAGCCTGCCCCTTCATTCCGTTCGCTGACTCTCCGAAACTCAGTCTTGGAATTTGGGCTCTGGACGTACGTAAACAGCTCGCTTCTTGCCGCTGCTGCCCGACGATGTCTTCGACGAAGCCCGTTTCTGAATGTACTGCGTCGTGATGATGACCATGGCGCTAGCGACGAAGATGGTGGAGTAAGCTCCGACAATCACCCCGATCATCAAGGCAAAGGCGAAATCTTCCAAGACCTTCCCGCCCATGATCCACAAGGCGAAGACCGAGAAGAACGTCGTGAGTGACGTCAAAATCGAGCGACTCAAAGTCTCGTTGACCGCCCGGTTCACGGCGACATCGATTTTCATTCCTGGATCGCCATGAAGAACTTCGCGAACGCGGTCATAGATGACGATCGTGTCGTTGATCGAATAGCCAATCAGGGCCAGGATTGCGGCCAGAATGGTCAGGTCGAATTGTTTTCCCGTGATCACGAAGACACCGATGACAACGATCGCATCATGAAAGAGCGATAGCACCGCCCCCGGTGAATAACGGATATCGAAGCGAATCGCGACATAGAGGAGAATCGCCAGCAGAGCGTAAAGCATCGACAGAAAACCGCGCATCCGCAAGGACTTCCCGGCGGCGGGACCGACCACCTCGGCGCGAAGGATGTCGAACTGGCCAGCATCCAGCTTCGCCGCCAGCGCTTCCCTCACCTTTCCAGACACCTGATTCAGCGAGCCCTCATCGCCTTGCGCCTTGATCATGAACTGATGATCGGCGGGATCGCCGATGCTTTGGACGCGCGCGTCCGGCAGACCTCCCGTCTCCAATGTGTCACGCACTTTGCCGGTATCCCAGTCAGCGGGCACCTGGACATGCACCTCAGCGCCGCCCGTGAAGTCGATCCCGTAATTCAGCCCTTTGGTGAAAAACAAGACGATCGAGGCCAGGACGGTTACGGCCGAGAGGACGAGGAAAAAGTTCTTCTTCCCGGCAAAATCATAATTCGTATCTGGTTTGATGATCTGGAACATGAATCCCCTCGCTCCTTAGATGCTCAGCGTAGCCGCCGGCTTGCCTTCAATTCGTCTTAGGTATGCCTCAAAGAGGAGCTTACAAACAAAGACCGCCGTGAACAGCGTCGTGCCGACTCCGATCAGCAAGGTGACCGCGAAGCCTCGGATCGGCCCCGTCCCGTACACCAGCAAGACGACGCCAGCCGCCGCCGTCGTGATATTGGCGTCGAAAATCGAGCTAAATGCCTTCTGAAAGCCGGCTTCAACGGCGCTATGGGGTCGCTTGCCCGCCCTCAGCTCTTCACGGATTCGCTCATAAATAATGATATTCGAATCGACCGCCATGCCGATCGTAAGCGCGATCCCGGCGATCCCGGGGAGAGTGAGAGTCGCTTCGAGTCCGACCAGGCAGGCCAGGACGAAGAGCGCGTTTAAAGCCAAGGAGATCGCCGCGATCACCCCGCTAGCCCGATAATAGAACATGATAAAAAGAAAAACCGTCATCGCGCCGATCAACGCTGCCATACCGCCTTTTTTGATCGAGTCAGCCCCAAGACTGGGGCCCACTACCCGCTGCTCGAGGAACTCGAGCTGGGCCGGCAGGGCGCCCGCGCGAAGAACCACGGCCAAGTCCTTGGCGTCTTTCATCAGCTGGTCGGCGTTACCCGTTCCAAGCGTGATGCTGCCGCGATCGGTGATCTTGCTATTAATGACCGGAGCCGATTGAACGATATTGTCCAAGACGATCGCCAGGCGCTTGCGCACGTTCGCTTCGGTCAGGCGCCCAAACTCGGCGGCCCCCTTGGGGTTCATCGAGAAAACGACCTCAGGGCGCTGCTGCTCATCGAAGCCAACGCTTGCATCCGCAAGATCGTCACCCGTCACATCGACCCGGCTGTAGAGAAGATATGGGATCCGGGACATCTCTTCGCCCGGAACTTGAGCGCGCTCGAACGCGATCTCCGTTCCTTCAGGAATCTTGCCTTTGGCCGCCTCGTTGAGCTGGGTCACGTACTCCGAGAATTTCTGCCCAGGCTTATACGCCAGACCTTTCTCTTTCTCGATTTCGGCAATGAGCTGAGCCAGCTGGCCCTGATCCATCTTGTCGTCCGCAACGATCTGAAACTCGAGTTTCGCCGTCTGCCCGATCAGGTTCTTGGCACGCTCGATCTCCTTCACGCCAGGGAGCTCGATCACCAAGCGGTCTTCGCCCTGGCTCACGATCGTGGGCTCGGTCACGCCGAATTCGTCGATTCGGTTCCGGATGACCTCGATGCTCTGGCTGATCGTGCGATCCCGAACATCGGTTCGATAATCACGAGCCAGGCCCAGCTCGAAGCGACCAGGAGACTCGTCCGCGATTCGCAAGGTCCAGTAGTCGCTCTTGATCCGATCATGAACCTGATCGCGCTTGGCAGGATCGAACTCGACCGCGATACGAGGATCACCGGGCGAGCCACCCTCCACGGACTTCACGCTTTTGACGTCAATCCCCTTCTCCCGGAAGTAGGATTGAAGGCTGTAACCCTGGCGCTCGACCACGTCCTTAAAGACCTTGTTGAAGTCGACTCCAAGCACCATGTAGAGCCCGCCCTGCAGGTCGAGACCCAGATTGATCTTCTGTTTGAACGGGAAACTCGTCTTCTCGAGGTCGAGTTTAGCCAAAGTCGGATAAACGTAGACCACCGATAGACCGAAGAGAAAAAACAGAAGGAGAAACTTACCCCACCAACTGCGACCCATAGGACTCCCCCAAAAGGCATGAGGCAGGTCACTCAACCCGCCTCGGGAACTTTGAGAAACAACTTACTGATTGCCGATCACGTCTTTCAGATTGCCCTTGATGACCTGGGAAACCTGGCTCTTCAACATTTTGATCTTCACGTCATCCGCAACTTCGACGGTGACGACGCGATCAGTGATGCCGGTAACCTTACCGAGAATACCAGAGGTTGTCAGGATTTCATCGCCCTGTTTGAGGGTCGAGAGCATTTCCTGCTGCTTCTTGAGCTCTTTTTGCTTGGGCCGAATCACCAGGAAGTACATCACGGCGAACATCCCCAGCAGAGGCACAATCATGCTGCCTGGCCCAGGCGCTTCGGCTGCGGGAGCGGCACCTCCTGCAGGCGCGGCGCCTCCAGAAACCGCTCCATCCTGAGCATAGGCAATAGGAGCGCCCCTGAGACTCAGAGTCAGAAATCCTATTCCGAAAAGAAAATTCGCATACAAGAACTGAAGAAATTTAATCATTTAGACGTGCCTCCGGAGAGTTTCGTATAAAAACTTTTGACCCACTCGTCAAACCGATTCTCCAGAATTGCGGCCCTGATCTGCTCCATCAGCCGCACGTAGTAGGTCAGATTATGGATCGAATTCAGCCGGGCCGAGAGGACTTCTCCGCAGACGAAGAGATGCCTCAGGTAGGCTTTTGTGTACCGGGTGCATGTTTCACAAGGGCACTCCGGGTCCAAAGGCGAAGAATCATCGGCATATCGAGCGTTCTTGATGTTCACTTTGCCCTGGCTCGTGAAGAGTTGTCCGTTCCGGGCGTTCCGAGTCGGCATGACGCAGTCGAATAGATCGATCCCAGCACGGACTCCCTCGACCAGATCCTCCGGTCGCCCAACGCCCATGAGATAACGCGGCTTATCAAACGGAAGAAGCGGCGCAGTAAAATACGCCATCTTTTGCATGAGGTCGGGGGTCTCGCCAATCGAAAGGCCCCCAATAGCGAAACCGTCGAACGGCATGGAAGTGATTTCCTGGGCCGACTCGACGCGAAGGTGCTCATAGAGACCGCCTTGTACGATCCCGAAGCGAGCCTGATGAGGTTTCAACTCGAACTTCAGGCCTCGCTCCGCCCAAGCCACGGTCCGCCTCATGGCCGCTCGCACCTGATCCTCCGACGCCGGGTAAGGGGGGCACTGATCGAAGGCCATGACGATGTCACTGGACAAGCCCCTTTGGATCTCCATCGAAAGCTCAGGGGTGAACCGATGCGAGCTCCCGTCGATATGGGACTGAAAAGTCACCCCCTCGTCATCGATCTTATTGAGCCCAGCGAGCGAGAAGACCTGAAAACCTCCGCTGTCCGTCAGGATGGGGCCGTCCCAACCCATGAACCGGTGAAGCTCGCCCAGTCGTTCGACTCGTGAGTCTCCGGGCCTGAGATAAAGATGATAAGTATTGCCCAGGATGATTTGCGCGCCCAGCTCGCGCAGCTCTCGGGTCGTGACAGCCTTGACCGTCCCTTGCGTGCCGACCGGCATGAACATCGGCGTGAGGATCTCGTGGGATTTTCCCAGATTCCCCTTGAGCCGGACTCGGGCGGCACGCGCGCGCCCCACCCCGTTTTCGTCGTGCAAGGTCTTCTCGACTTCGAATTCCAGCGGCCTTCCGTTCGTGAACATACGCAGCCCTAGTTGAAGAATGGGTTTTCGCGCTTCTCGATGCCGATTCGGCTCTCGGGCCCGTGCCCTGGACAGAGGCGCGTTTCTCCATCCAAAGTGAAGATGCGATTGCGAATCGAGCTCAAGAGAAGGTCGGTATCCCCTCCCCAAAGGTCGGTTCTCCCGATGCTGCCGGCAAATAGCGTGTCTCCCGAAAAAAGCGACTCAGGGGCTCCCGCCTCCGAATTCTCGTGCAGGCGCAAGCAAACGCTGCCCGGGCTATGCCCAGGCGTGTGCAGGACGCTCAGTTTCAGCGAACCGACGGAGATCTCCTCGCCGTCTTCAAGAAAATGATCGACCGGCAGGGGATCCTCATACTCGAGACCGAAAAGCTGTCCCTGCATCTTGAGCTGCCGGTAAATGAATTCATCCGCCCGGTGCAAGGCGATCGTTCCTCGCCCTAAAGCCAGCTTCACATCCCGGGTTCCCCCGATATGGTCCAGATGGGCGTGCGTGTGGAGAAAGTAGCGAACCTGGATGGGTGCCCCCAAAGGGGTGCGCGCACCCTTCAGCTCATCAAGGATCCTCTGGGGCTCGTCACCTGGATCCACCAGGACCGCTTCGCCGGTCTTTGGGCACGCAAGCAGCCTGCAATTGCATTGAAACGGTCCGACCACGATCGTTTTATCGAGCATGTTAGGGTCTTAGCACAGATGGGGAGGCTCTGGAGCCCCTTCAGGGATGAAGCTTGCGATAGATCCCGTGACCATGGATTTCACCGGTATCCAAATGGACGCACAGAATCCGCAGCGACGGTCTCCCACATGCCGGCACTCAAAGATTCAGCTTGGCCTCAAAGAATCAACATCGCGTCGCCATAGCTAAAGAAACGGTAGCGTTCGCGAACCGCGTCCTCGTAGGCCGCCATCACCAGATCCCTGCCCGCGAAGGCCGAGACCAGCATGAGGAGCGTCGAGCCCGGAAGGTGAAAGTTGGTCAACAGGCGATCGACGACTTTGAACTCCTTGCCTGGATACAGAAAGAGAGAGGTCCTGCCCGTCCCTGGACGAACCCCGTATCGCCCATTCGCCATTCGCTCGGCCGCGCTCTCCAGCGTGCGAGCCGAAGTCGTCCCAACGGCGAGAACTCTCTTGTTCGAGCGCTTGGCCAAGTGGATGTTTTCGGCGGCCGCGACGGGGATCTCGTAGCGCTCCTCATGCATGACATGATCCCGCAGATCGGCGGCCTTGACGGGGCGAAAGGTCCCGAGCCCCACATGAAGGGTAATCTCCTCCCACCGAGCCCCTCTCTCGCGAATGGCCTCTCTGACCCGCTCCGTGAAATGCAGCCCCGCGGTCGGGGCCGCCGCCGCACCGAGCCGACTCGAATAGATCGTCTGGTAACGCTCTTCATCTTCGGCACCCGCCGCACGCGCGATGTAAGGTGGCAAAGGCATCAATCCCGCTC
>CAYNDM010000118.1:5281-8763 GCA_964395265.1 uncultured Bacteriovoracaceae bacterium | reverse complement strand
CATCAGGTTCATGCCGATAAGACCGGGAACCAGCCAGTCGGCATAACGGATCTTTCGACCACTCACCTCTTTCTTCACCAGACTGACTCCAGGCACGACGCTGGAGCGAAGCAGCCGCTCGGGCAAAGCGGACTTCGTGGATCCGGGGTTAACCCAGAAAGTCACCTTCGTCTCTCTCTTGAGGGACTCTCCGGCAAGGAGCATGTCCAACTGATGCCGCTCCACCTTGCGAAGCGCCTCCTCCAGGCTTGCGTATTTCACGACCTGAAGCTCGGGAATGGCCAGGAATTCGTGGATTCCCACGAGGCCGGACTCGGATCCTTCCACAACCCCGACCTTGAAAAGCGGTTCTTCTCGGCCCGAATACCCGTACGCGAAGCCCAGGAGAACGATGAAAGGAAAAATGAAAGTCCAGAGCAGCGTCGCCTTGTCGCGATAAAACTCCTTGCTCCTTGCCGTCACCAGGAAAAGAAACTTTCTCATTCCTCGATCCCCCTGCCGGTCAGCTTCAAGAAGAGATCCTCGAGGTTCTTCGTCCGGATCTGGATCCCTGCGAGAGGGATCTTCCGGTCAAGCAACGCCCGCATCGTACTCTCAGGATCGCTGGTCTGGATCTCGACGGCGTCCGCGCGCTCGAAGACTTCGCCCGGCAAAGGCACGAGCTCGCTCGTATGGCCTTCGAATTTGGGGATGCGGATCGAAAGCCCGCTGAAGTGGTCCCTGAGCAGCCGATCCGGAGATCCCAGAGCGATCACCTTGCCGCGATCGATGATGGCGATCTCGTCGCAGAGCTCATAGGCCTCCTCCATGTAGTGCGTGGTCAGGACGATGGTCTTACCGCGCGTGCGAATGAGCTTGACCAGGTCCCAGAAACGCCGGCGAGCCCCCGGATCCAGCCCGGTCGTAGGCTCGTCCAAAAAAACGATCTCAGGATCGTTGACCAGCGCGAGCGCGAGAAGCAGGCGCTGTCGCTGCCCGCCTGAGAGCTGCGAAGCATCGCGATCCCAGAACTCGCTCAGATCGCATAGCTCGCGAAGCTCGGCGAGATCCGCCCGCTGGCGATAGAATGAGGCGAAGAGCTCCAGCACCTCGCCCACGTGAAGAAACTCTGGGAGCGCCGTGGACTGGAACTGGATTCCCATGCGCTGGCGGAATTCGCGGTCGACGGGCCTTCCTTTGAAGAGAATGGTGCCTGAGGTCGGCGGGAGAATCCCCTCGATCATCTCCAAGGTCGTGGTCTTTCCGGCTCCGTTCGGGCCGAGAAGGCCGAAGCAGACGCCTTCGCGCACGGAAAGATCCAGGCCATCGACTGCCGTCAAGGTTTTATAGCGTTTGGTCAGCGATCTGGTTTCGAGAAGCGTGGACATGCGTGGCCCTGATCTTCTCTTCTTGCCAGCGCGAAAACAAGCTATACACGCAAGGAACCACAAAGAGAGTCAAAAGCGTCGAGACCAGAACCCCCCCAATGACCGCCAGAGCCATCGGGATACGGCTCTCCGCTCCGGGACCGATTGCAAGGGCGGGCGGGACCGCGCCCGCCACGGTCGCGAAGGAGGTCAGCAGGATGGGACGCAGCCTGAGCGGGCAGGCCTCGATCAGCGCCTCGCGCACCCCTGCCCCGCGCTCCCGGACCTGATTGGTGAAATCCACCAGCATGATGGAGTTCTTCTTCACGATACCCATGAGCAGGATGATCCCGATCATGCTGTACACGTTGAGCGACTGCCCTCCCAGATACAGCGCGATGAACGCGCCCGAGACGCTGAAGGGCAAGGCGACCAGCACGGTGATGGGATGAATGAAGCTGTTGAACTGGGAAGCCAGGACCATATAGGAGACGACCAATCCCAGGATCAAGGCGAAGATCATTCCATCGAACGACTCCCTGAAACTCTGCGCGCTGCCGGTCGCAGCAAGGTAATAGCCTTCGGGCAAGGTTTCCTTACCCAGCTTCTCCACGGCTTCGAGCGCTTTGGCCTGTGACGCGCCTGGCGCGACGTTCGCGGTCAAGGTGATCGCGCGCTGGCGATCCTGGCGAGAGATCGACTGAAGGCCTTCGCGCTCGCGCACTCGCACCAGGTTCTTGATGGGAACGAGCTCGCCCCGGTTGTTGCGGATCTGGATCCGATCGAGCACCTTGGGGCTGGTTCTCTCGGACTCGGCGAGCTGTACCCTCACGTCGTAGCGATGCCCGTCTTTCGAGTACTTACCTGCGATCGTTCCGCCCATCATCGCGCTGATGGTCTGTCCGATCTCGGTCACCGCGACGCCGTACTTCCGCGCCGAATTCCGATCAGGCACGATCTGGAGCTCGGGCATCCCCGCTTGATAATCTGAGTCAACGTCGGTCATCAGCCCGGACTCGGCCATGGCTTTCTTGAGCCTCTCGGACTCTTGGACCAACCGCTCCCAGTTCGGCCCGCGCAGCGAGAATTCGATCGGAAACCCTCGCCTGCCCCCGATGAGACCGCTCGAGGGGTCGCGCACCACGACGCGAATGTCCTTCACTTCCTTCAATTCCTTTCGAAGGGTTTGCGCGAACTCCTGCTGGCTGAAGGAGCGCTGATCCCGAGGAACCAGCGTGACGAAGAAAGTCGCGGTATTGACCTCGCCCCCGAATCCGCCCACGGAGCTGAAGAAACGCTGCACTTCGGGATGCCGGGCCAGAACCTTCTCGACTTCGGCCACCTTGGACTCGGTGTATTCGAGGGAGGAGCCAACCGGGGCCTGGACCCTGAGCATCAGCCGGCTTTGATCCTCGGTCGGAGTGAACTCCTTGTTCAGGATGAAAATAAACGCGCAGCTTGCCGCGAAAAAAAGAAGCGAGCCCAGCACGACCTTGATCCGATGATCAAGAAGGACGGGAATCAACCGCCGGTAGCCCGCTGCGGAGCGATCGAAGAGCGACTCAATGAAGCGGCCGATCCCGCTTGTGTGTTCGCTCAGGGACAAGAACTGAGAGCAGCGCATCGGAGTCAGCGTCAGCGCTTCGAGCAGCGAGAGCGCCACGGCGACCGACAGAGTCACGCCGAACTGCATGAAAAACTTGCCGATCACTCCCTGCATGAAAGCGACGGGAAGGAAGATCGCGATGATCGCGGCCGTGGCCGCCATGGCGGCGAAGGCGATCTCTCGAGCTCCCACGCGGGCGGCACGGACCCGTTCCTTGCCCATCTCGGCGTGGCGAGTGATGTTCTCGAGCACCATGATGGCGTCGTCGACGACAATACCGATGGCGAGGGAAAGCCCCAGCAGCGTGAAAAGGTTGAGTGTGAATCCCAATGCGTAGAGCGCGATGAAGGTCCCTACGACCGAAGTGGGAATGGCCAGGATGATATTGACGGTCGCGGACCAGGATCCCAGAAATAGCCAGCAGACGACCGCCGTCAGGATGGCCGAAAGAACCAGCGTGAAAATCAGCTCATGAATCGACTCCTCGATGAACTGAGTCTAGTAGAAGTTAATTCCCAGCTCGACCCCTT
>CAYNDM010000118.1:0-5271 GCA_964395265.1 uncultured Bacteriovoracaceae bacterium | reverse complement strand
ATCCCGCCGCCCAACGTCACGGGCAGCCTGCACCTCGGCCATGCGCGCCTTCACGCCTTGGGCGACAGCCACCGCGTTCGATCCCCGCTGCTTTCGGATGCCCAGGCTAACGGCGGGTTCGCCCATGACCCTCGACTTGCGCCGGATATCCTCGGTGCCTTCGATCACCGTGGCGACCTGGCCCAGGGAGATCGGATTGAAATTGGGCGATCCCCCTCGCCGGCCGATCGTGATCGACCTGAACTCCTCGACCGAAGGCGCTTCGCCCATCGTGCGGAGATTCAGCTCCCGCTCGGGAGTCTCGATCCTTCCCGAAGGGATCTCGGAGTGCTCCGATTGGATCGAAGCGACGAGGTCGCCGATGGTCAGATGATTGCGATTCAGTGCTTCAGAAGAGGCGTAGACGCGAAGCGCGGGATCGGCATAGCCGCCGATGAAGACCTCACCCACCCCTGGCACCGTGGTGAAGCGATCCTCGATCCGATCGCGAACCAGGATCATGAGCTCCTGGCTGGTCAGTCCCTTGGCCGTGACCGACAGCCAAAGAATCGGAGAGTCTTCGGGATTGCTCTTTCGAACGGTCGGGACATCCATCTCCCGAGGAAGGTTGCGCATCGCTCGAGCGATCGCGTTCTGCACTTCCTGGACGGCGACGTCGATATCCTTCTCCAGCTCGAATTCGACGGTGATGCTGGCACTGCCGGTGCGCGCGGACGAGGTCATCGTTTTGATTCCCTGCACCGTCATGATCGCATCCTCAAGCGGGTCGACCACATCGACTTCCATCACGCCGGGGGCCGCGCCCTCCAGGTTCGTGCTGATGCTGACCGTGGGCGCATCCACGTCGGGGAGCTGGCTCACGCCCATGCGCTCGAAGGAGATTCCGCCGAAGATCAACAAGGACGCCATGAGCATCCAGGCGAAGACCGGCTTCTTGATGGCTACATCCGAAAGTCTCATTGAGTTTTCCCCGTGGCGGCCAGAAGAGCCGCGTAGGCAGCGATCGTCTGGTATCGCGTGCGATCAAGGACTCGCTTGGTATCCTGGAAAGTATTCAGAGCTTGAAGCACATCGAGATTAGTGGCTTGGCCGTAACGGTAGTCGTTCTGCTGCTCCTTGAGATTTCGCTCCGCGATCTTGAGGGCGGATCGCAAGGCTTCGGTTTGCTCAACCCCCGAGGCCACGGTCGCGTACGCGGTCCGCACTTCAGTGAGCGCTTGCCTCCTCAAGCTCGAAAGCTCCAGCTGCCTTTGCCGGGTCAACGCCGCACTCTCACGCACGGAGGATTGCACGATTCCTCCTTGAAAGATGGGAAACGTCAAGCCCACGCCCAGGTCCCACTTGCTGTTGGCCAGAACGCCCGTCCTTCGAAGATAATAGTTCGCGCCAAAGGTCAACTGCGGAAAATGCCCCGATCTCTCGAGATCGATCCTCGAGTCGGCTGCTTCGACCAGAGATTGAGACGCGCGCAAATCTGGCCGAGACTCCAGCTCCGAAACAAAAGCGTCGAGCTTCTTCAATTCGGAGGGAACCTCGAAACCTGCTGCGCTCAGCGGACTCTCGGCCGGCAGTCCGGTCAGCCGATGATAGCGGGCGCGCGATTCGGTCAGCGCTCCTTCGGCGGCGCGGATCTGAGACTTCAGAACGGCCGCCTGCGACTGCGTGGTCAGGAGCTCACTTGTCCTGGAACGGCCCACTCGTACCCGCTCCCGAAGTTCTTCGGCCCGCTTCTCGGTCAGCTCCAGGAGCTGGCGCAAATGAAACAGATCTCTCTCGTTGGCGATCACGGCGTAATGCGCCTCAGCGGTCTCGGCGAATAGATCCAGCTTGCGCTGCTCGGTGAGTTGCTCCTGAGCCTGAAGCTCCTGGCGCGCGATCCGGAGCGCGGCCAAGCGCCGCAATCCATCGAAGAGCGGCTGAGTCAGGCCGACGCTCGCGTTCCAGACGGAACGCTGAGTGAGCGCCCTCCCCACGTCTCCCCCTCCGGCGCTGGTGTCGTCACGATAGAGGTAGTCCGCGTTCAATCCGATCGAAGGGAGCAATGCCCCCTTGGCCTGACTGAGGGCCTCGCTTCTCTGCTCGACGATCGATCTCTGGATCGGAACAAACTCGGTCCTCTCGAGGCTCGCCTCGTAGGACTGCTTGAAGGCGATTTCGCCGGTGCCTTGCTGGGGCTGGGACTGGGATTGTGTTCGTGACTGCGCTTGCGCTTGCGCGCGTGCCGGGGATTGGGACTGTGCCTGCGCATACGATGCGGAAGCGATCAGCAGAATCGGCAGAATCGGCAGAATCGGCAGAAGCAAAAAGCCCCTCCGGGTCGACGGCGTTGCATTCATCCGAGCTTACTCCACCAAAAGAGCCAGCGGATGGCCTTCGAATACGAACTCTTCGCTCTCGGTCGCTTCGTTCATCGTGTCGAGGGCGAAGCTCACCAGCTCCTCCGAGCTCCCGGCCTCGGAAAACGGCGAGGTCGCGTCGCGAATGTGAAACTTGCCGGGATAGTAAACCAGACCTCGACCATAAATCACCAGGACCAGCGCAGCGGCCACGGCGGCAGTCGCGCTCCAAGCGCTCCTTGTCCGAATCGGAGATTTCACGCGTGAGAGAAGCAGCGCGAACTCGGATTTGGGAGCGGGAGGCACCTCGGGTCGATTCTTACGAAGAAAACTTTCCAACCGATCGTCGAAATCGTTCATAGTTTCACCCCCATTTTCTGAAGCTTCTCCCGGAGCCTGGATTTCGCGTGATGCAGGCGGGACTTGACGGTTCCAGCAGGCAGCTGAAGCAGCAGGGCGATCTCCTCGATGGAATGATCCTGAAAGTAATGTAAAGCGATCACTGCACGATGCTCGAAGTCCAGTCCCCGAAGCGCCTGCTCGAGAACCATACGGTGGTCTAGCTCCTGAGTCGGATCCGGACGCTCCTCGTTCTTAGCATCCTGCTCGTCCTCGAATGGCGCTTCGAGAGCGCGTCCAGACTTTCTCCACTGATCCTTGGCTAGATTGACAGCGATCTGCACGATCCAAGTCTCGAGCTTCGATCGGCCCTCGAAACGGTCCCTGCTCTCCCAGGCCTTCATGAAGGTCGCTTGCACCAGATCGTCCAATGGCTCTCCGCTTCCGAGCAGATTGAAGAGGGTCGATCGAATCAGACGCTCGTAGGAGACGTAGAACTCCGTGAAGCTTCTTTCGATCGCTCCTCGATCCACCTTGTTTAAGAGGCGCAACCCGCCGCGGGGCAGTGCAATCGCCATTGATTCCTATCTTCCTCGCCTATTCTTCAGCGATTCCTAGCTTATTCTTCATCAGTCATTGGGCCATGGTCTGATTACCCTACGCAGGCCTTTGTGCCATGATCTCATTATCCTGCGCGGGTCTCTAGGCCATGCTTTCATCTATCCCTCGCCGGCCGCGCCGGATTTATTCTTCGTCAGCCTCCGAGCCGCGCTCTCGCCAGCGCTTCATCTTGCTCTCCAACAGTTCCTGGAGCTTTTTGCGTTGTTCGGAAGTGAGGATCTCACGTACTTTCAGCATTTTCTCGAACGCGCTCTTCCGCAGCTCTGCCTCCTTGGCTTGAAGCTTCTCGAATTGTCCTCGGAGTTCCCCAACGGCCGCTTCAGAGGCGATCCTTCCCTTCAGCTGCTTGCGAAGCTCGCGAACTTCCGCTCGCATGGCCCTCATCTCTTCCTTGGCCTTTTTCTTGATCGCGGCGAGTTTGTCCTTCTGCTCCTCGCTCAGGCCGAGCTTATTTATGATCTTCGGCGAAAGCATGCGGCCCATCCCATGCTCATCCATCCCAGCATGTTTTCCGCCTCTTGCATGGACAGGAGCTGAAGCAGCCATCGAGGCAGCCAGGACACAGGTCATCATCCATCCAGTCACTTTCATATCTTTGAGGTTCATATCTTTAAGGAATCTCATATTAACATCTCTCCTTCGATTGCCTTTAATGAATGAGACGCCGCAAGGGACGAAATGGTTCAAAAATTTATTCGCGACTCAATTCGAGCTCAAATCGCTTTTTGAGTGACAGATTCTTGACGGTCAATTTGAGAGTACTGCCAAAGTCTGCTATCTATTGGCCATGAGCCTCTTGACGCCGCTTCTCGCGCTAGCCGCCACGGTGGCCCTACTGTTTCTCGTCCTCTCTTTTCGGGGGACCTCTAAGCGAAGATCCGCACGCCCCGATCCCCTGGTAGAAGGGTTCAGTCGCAAGCTCGAGAGCCTGAAAGGCACCGGTCCGTTCGCGGATAGGAACGAGACTGAAGGCGAATGAGCCGCTTTCGCGTTGATCATGCGAAAAAATCAGCAAATTGGGGCCGGGGCCTCAATCATGACGCGGTCGTTGACCCGCGATGGAATCAGTTCGGTTTGACAATCATCCGATCACAAGAGAATCAACCCCGCTCTGCCTTCAGCCGCTCCCTATATTCAGGATAATCGAAGATCAGCCCTTGAATCGGCGCAGCGAATCGCTTCTCGGCCAACATCAGGAGAAGATCGCAATGGCAGCGCTCGAAATCTCGGCATTGGCAGACAAGAACGACGTCGAGGTTCCGACTCATTTCGGAAAGTTCTCTGAGTCTATCGATTCCCTTTTCGCTGAGTTCGAACCTGCTTTCGTAGCGCACGAGATAGAACGCGGAGTTGTGATTCTTGAGTTTTCGGTCGTTCTCCTTGAATTCGGCAAAGAGTTGCTCAGGCGGCGCAAGTTCCCGGGCATATTCATCGACCTTCTCTCTTTTCAGAAAGCGAGGATAGAACCGCATGGCGACCACCAGAAAAGACGATTCGCGGGTCACTTTACCCTCTTTCACGTCCATGACTGAAGCGCGGCGAAGCATAAGTACAGTTTACTTGATTCGGAGTACGAAAACTATGTCCAGGGAGTCGCTGAATCGCAGGCTCACTCGCTCCAACGCAGGTGGACTCGCTGGAGCGGAGGTGGCTCGCTGAAATCCGGGTAGAATCGCTGAAATGGCGGAGATTCAGCCGCCTGGCTCCTCTACGCCGCGATCGGGCATGCAGAGATTCGGAGATGATAAACCCATCAAAGGACCGTTCAGTGTCGGAGGTGGTATGCTTGTTTGATGATCCTCTGATGCCGGAGGTGGAGCGATCGCTTTTGGAGCTTTCGACGTCGGAGGTGGAGCGATCACGCGGGTAACCTCCGATGCCGGAGGTGGTGTGCTTGTTCGATGAACCCCCGACGTCGGAGGTGGCGTGAGCTCTATAGCGTGGCGTGGGCGCTACTACTACTACTACTACTACT
>CAYNDM010000117.1:3410-8834 GCA_964395265.1 uncultured Bacteriovoracaceae bacterium | reverse complement strand
CCTCAGCAATAATGCCAGGCACTGTCCCGTCTCCTCCGTACTCAATCAGGAGCTTCAGCACCTTGAGCCGCGTTTCTTGCGATAGGGACGAAAAGGCTTCAGTAGCTTCATACCTTTCCATATTTCTAGAATATTCGAATTATAGATCTCTGTCAATATGCGCCTACGAAGGCCAGTCCACCCGCTAGGTCGGGCTGCATTCCAACACTTAGGCCTGCAACATTGAGAACGAGTGATTCTATGGGCTCTAGAATTCGAATTTCATCGCCGCTTGGCTCATGAGCATTCTAGTGAATCAGTGTAAAACCGACCTATATTCGTTCTTAGCCCAACGCTCCTCTTTTTCAGCGCATAAGTGAACGAAATCCTAATCAAATGCTGACAGCACTTGCCTCGGATTTGCCGATAATAGAAGCATGATACTAGCCGATTTACATACTCACTCTACATTTAGCGACGGGAAGCTCTCGATCCCTGAGCTTGTCGATTTCTACGGTGCACGAGGCTTCGGAGCCTTAGCTGTTACCGATCACCTCTGCGAAGAGCAGACCGTCATCGGAAGAGCTGCAAGATACCTCGGGCGCACACTGACTCCCGCAACCTTTCCCCTCTACATTGAAATCCTAAGATCCGAGGCTGAACGAGCCTGGAAGCAGTACCGAATGGTACTCATCCCAGGAGTGGAGCTTACGAAGAACTCCGTCTCAAATCACAGATCAGCTCACATCCTGGGCCTTGGAATTTCGAACTACATTACGGCAGACGGAGATATCGTGGATCTTGCTCGAGCCGTGCGCGCTCAAGGCGGCGTCTCTGTTGCGGCTCACCCGGTTCATACCCGAAAGAAGGAAAAGCAAACCTACCATCTCTGGGATCGCAGAGAGGAGCTGGCTTCCGAGTTCGATGCCTGGGAAGTGGCCAGCGGACCTCACCTCTTCGATGAGGTGCTCAATACGAAACTGCCAAAACTTGCAACTAGCGATCTTCATCGCCCTGAACAAATCAACGCCTGGAAGACGGTCTTCGATTGCGAACGTCATCCAGAAGCGATCTTGGAAGCCATTCGAAAGCAAAACTTGAGCTTCCAGTTTTATACGGAGGCCAATACCCATGATCTTTACAACCGGATTCCTGCTTGGAGTTTGGGCGATAGCCCTCCTGCTTATTCTCTACAGCACGCACTTAACGCTTAGACATTTCCGCTCGTCTCCCTCCCACCTCGACGCTCCTTTCGCCCTCTTTCCTGTTTCAATTCTGAAACCCCTCAAAGGCAAAGACTCTGGGCTCTCTGAAAACCTCGAATCATTCTTCAATTTGGATTACCCAGAGTATGAGCTCCTTTTCTCTGTCGCAGAATCAAGCGACCCAGCATGTCCGGTCGTCAGAGACCTCATGCAGCGTTATCCCAAGGTGCGGGCTCGACTCATCATCGGTGCTGTTCAAATCGGCATGAATCCCAAGATCAATAACCTCATTCGAAGCTACGAGCAGGCCTCGCACGATTGGATTCTGATTAGCGATAGCAATGTCCGCGTTGAAGCAAGCTACCTGAAACACCTGATTGGCGAGCTTGAGAACGACACGGGCATCGTCACTTCTGTCGTTGCCGGTAGAAGCCCTTCAGGCTTAGGCGGTCATCTCGAGGCGACTTACCTCAATACCTTTTACGCGAGAGGAATGATCCTTGCCTCTTCGTTCGGGCATCCTTGCGTTGTTGGGAAGTCGATGCTCTTTCGGAAGACAACTGCTGAGCGCTTCGGAGGCCTGAGGAATCTCGCACGCTACTTAGCGGAAGATTACATGGCGGGAGAAGCTATGCAGAAGCTAGGGCTCCAGGCGATTACGGCTAAGGATCCGGTTAGCCAGAACATCGGGAACTATAGCTTTCGCGAATTTTGGTCGCGACACCTCCGGTGGGGCCGCATTCGAAATGCTCAGGCACCGCTTGCATTCTTGGCAGAGCCTGCATTTGGCTCCCTCCTATCAGGTATCCTGGGCGCAATTGCGTTTCAGTCCTGGCTAGACTTCTCAATTCCTTTGTTCATCGTGATTCACTTGGCCATCTGCTTTCTCTGCGATGTCCTCACTCAGCGTGCAATGAAGGCAAGAGTTTCTACTGCCAATGCTGCCTACTGGATAGTTCGAGAAGCGCTCTCCTTGCCGTTATGGATCCATACAATGGTTGGGAGTACCGTCAACTGGCGCGGAAAGCACTACGCTGTGAAACCGGGTGGGCTTCTTGACTCAAATTGCGAACCGTCTCTTCCAGCCACGAACAGTAAACAGGAAAACGCCTATGTCAGCATCTGATTCCAAATTCCCATTTCTTTGGGGAGCTGCCACGAGTGCCCATCAGATTGAGGGCCATAATGACAAAAGTGATTGGTGGGCCTGGGAAGCGGCAGGTCACATCGAAGGCGGAGTGAAATCCGGCGCGGCCACGGACCACTTGAACCGATTTCGGGAGGACATTCGACTCGCGGCGGACCTAGGCCTCAACACTTACCGATTCTCGATCGAATGGGCACGTATTGAACCCGAAGAAGGTAAGTTCGATCCGGCAGCGTTTGAATGGTACTCCGAACTCATATCCGAATGCGAGCACCACGGACTGGTTCCGATGCTTACGCTCCATCACTTTACGTCACCGCAGTGGTTCGCTGAAAAAGGAGGATTCACCTGGAACGAATCGCCCCGGAAGTTCTCCGAATTCGTTCGCCACGTAGCGCGCACGCTCGGAAGCAGGATTCCACTCTGGTGCACTTTCAATGAACCTATGGTTCTCACCGCTGGAACTTACCTGGGCAAGTTCATGCCTCCCGCTGAGTATTCTCCAGCCAATGCATCCAAAGCGTGCCACCACCTCCTGAAAGCGCATGTTCTCGCCTACGACTTACTCCACAGCGAAATCCGTGAACGGCGAGGCCCATGGAAGGAGATGCCCCTACAGGTGGGGATTGCCCACAACCTTCTCGATTTTCGGCCTGATCGAAAGTGGCATCCGATCGAGCTTATTCTCAGTTGCGTCTTTAGGCGGTTTTACAATCAGTCATGGCTGGATGGGATCACGGGAAGAAAACAGAAATTCGGTGTTCTCGGCTTTGTTCCCCGCGCGGAGGCCGTGAAGGAGGCGCTAGGAAGGAGAACGGCAGACTTCATTGGCGTCAACTACTATACAAAAGCTTACGTCCAGTGGCGTCCCAAAGCGCCCGCTCAGGAGAGACCACCTGAGCTTCCTATCGGACTTGCGTTTGCCCGACGCAAGGAGACTTCTTCCGACCTAGGTTGGGCAGTCCATGAATCAGGATTCTCTCGAATGATCTGCGGTAGTTTGAACTCGAGTTGACAGCGGCTTCCCGGCCGGACTTTTTAGTGCGCCAGCATCACCGTCTCTGGCGCAGCGCCTTCATACACATACTGCTGATACAAATCCAGGCCACCCAAGAAAGTCTCCAGTGGCGTCCGACCTTGGCAGCGTTTTCCCTGGTTCGTCCGCTCCTCGTTATAGCGCTTCATGAACGCGTCCAGGTCCCCCTGCATCTGCTCGATCGAGGTGTAGAGGGTCTTGCGGAATGCGACCGCATAGAACTCGTCCTGGATGATCTGGTTGAGTCGCTCCGTGCAGCCGTTAGTCTGCGGGTGGCGGGCCTTCGTCCTCGAATGCTCGATCTCAGCCAGGTGCAAGAAGAGCTGGTAGGGATGATGCTCGGTCCTGCCGCAATACTCGCTCCCGCGATCGGTCAGCGTTCGAAGGAGCCTAATCGAATGACTGTCGAAGAACGGTAAGACCTTGTCGTTGAGGAAGTCCGCGGCCGCAAGTCCGGTGCGGTCCGTATAGAGCTTCGCGAATCCGACGTTTGAGTACGTGTCGATCCCGGTCTGCTGATAGATCTTCCCGATTCCCTTGATGTAGCCCACGTAATAGGTGTCTTGGCCGAGCAGGAAGCCTGGGTGATGGGTCTCGATCTCGCCGTGAGCCTCTTTCTCCTCCCGGGCTGATTCGAGGGCCTGGACCTGGCTCTCCGTGAGTACGGCTCCCGTCTTGGCGACAGACTCCTCGAGGAACTTGAGCCTACGCGCCTTGGTCTTGAGATCGTGCCGGATCCAGATGGATCTGACACCCGTGGGACTGACGACAATGCTCCGCGTGCGCTTGAGTTCATTGGACACTCGCACCTGTCCTTCAGTCGGAAACTGAAGCGTGTACTCCAAGACTGCCGCTTCGACTTCAGGTGCCACGCGGTTGGCTAGACGGGGCGCGCTCCTCGTCTTCTCCAAGAGGCCTTCAAGACCTTCTTCTCGGATGGCGTTACGAATGTCGTAGTAATGCTGCCTGCTCACGCCGAGCTTCCGGCAAGCGTCGCTGATATTGCCAAGCTGACTGCCTAGCTCCAGCATGTTCAATTTTCTTCGAATCAGATACTGTTGAGTCGTCATTGGACAGGGGTTTCCTTCTAGTTTTGTCGTTTGTGGTGAACAACAATTCTAGCCGGGAAGCCCCTTCTCGTTTCAAGAGCCACCGATCACGATCGACCGGCAACTCTCCAAACAAGTCGGTCGCCGTCAACACGAGTCGAAACTAAGCCAAATGATCCGGTTCGCCGCAACTTATGGTCTTCCTCTTTACATCACTGAAAACGGGATCGCGGATCGGGAGGACTCCCTCAGACCCCAATATCTGTTCTCCCATCTTCGAGAAATGGCAAAAGCCATTCAGCAAGGGATTGATATCCGAGGCTACTATCATTGGTCACTTCTCGATAACTTTGAATGGATCAAAGGCTTCTGGCCCAGGTTTGGACTCTATCGCGTGAACTATGAAACGTTCGAGAGAACGGCAACTCGGTCAGCACTGCTTTACAAAAAAATCGTCTTAGCTCACCGAAGTAGACGGGGCGCGTATCCGGATCCCGATCTCTTGAAGAATTGAGCCAATGATGTTTGGGCGAAGTGTACTGATTGGCCTGCTTGCTACGATCGTCGACTTGGGAATCCTGACATTTTCGGTTGAAGCGCTCGCTCTGATGCCTACAGTCGCGAATGTGCCGGCATTGATTCTAGGAGCATCCGTCCAGTTCATTGGATGCAGATTATTTGTGTTTAGATCCCGCGGAAGACTTCAGCCACAGATCGCAGGCTTCATTGCAGCGGAAGCAGGTACACTTACTCTCAATGCGATCCTCTTCCACTTCGTTATTACTCTCACTCCGGTGCCTTACGCAGTAGCACGGTCACTCAGTAGCTTTCTCGTTTTCGCACTCTTTAGCTTCCCCGCATGGAAGCACGTATTCAGGGATGACGCCATTTGAGCCAACTTGGCTTTTCAGTCCGTCTTGATCGTGGATTCCTTATCCATTCTAAATGGAGCTCCGGAACTCTTCTGAGCCAGCTGCTGAAGAGTGGCCTCAAAATAGTGAATCCGAA
>CAYNDM010000117.1:1375-3400 GCA_964395265.1 uncultured Bacteriovoracaceae bacterium | reverse complement strand
ATCGATTGCCTCACGCAGCCTTCGCTCCGCCTCTTCGCGTCCATAGCCTTGGATTTCAGCTTCGGTTCTGCCAATGAGTCGCTGCGCCCTCCTCATGTTTCCCAGAGCATCCGAATCGAATAATTCCGTGATCAACTGCCCGAGCTCCGGTAGAACCGCATGCGCTTTAGATAGGAGAGCCTGAACTGCCTCATCTTTTACCGCCTCCTCATTTTCGGGTAGATGCTCCGGGTGGATATGACGGGTCGCACGCCTGGCAAAATCTCTAGGATGCATCGCAATCTGTTCATGATCTCGAAATACCTCAATGTGAGTTGCCGAGAGCTTCACCCGAACCTTCTGGTTACGATATTTGTAAGGGACGGAATAGTAGGCGCTCTCGAGACTGACGGTCCCGTCAGCGTGCACTTGCGCGAGTTTCCATTCAACCGCCTCAATGGCGACCGCAGGTAGCCTTCCCAAATCATGTTGTTCGCTTTCAGCCCATGTACTGAATCTGGAATTTCCAGACTGCCGACTGATCTTCCGGTTAATCCGATCCACCACATGCGAGAGAGCACTGTTGATTTCAACTATCGAAGTAAAAGTATGCCGCGGATAGGTGAGATGAAATACTCGCATAACGAGTCTGATAGCATGCTTGACCAATGCCTGATCTCTTGGGCGCTCTGAACTTGCCGCCATGATCTCCGTGCCGTAATGCGCAGCGATCTCGGCAAAGCCCGGATCCAGCTTGGGATCATAGCGGTGCGGTGTGATCAATCCCTCCTTTATGCACCCAGATACTGTTACCTTGGGGACTCCGCCGAATGCCTCAAACATCTTGCGATGAGCATGAAGCCAATCGGTGCCTACCCGTCTATCCGAGGCCCACGCGAAGAGAAGTCTGCTAAATCCAAGCACTCCGACAAATACATGAGCCTGATGAACTTGACCTGATTTCATATCGAGCCATTCGATCGTCCCCTGGAAATAATTGACTTCGCATCGCTCACCTGGAGAAAACTCGCACATCCTAAGGAGATAGGCTGCAGGACTCCCGGATGGGAGATCCAGCTCAAGCGCACCACTTATCCTTCGGAGCTCCAATGCACCGGAAAGGTTTAGCCGCTCGACTTCCTGTTCAACGTCAGATGGCCGGAGAAGGAAGATTCGCCATTCCTTCGAATCTATGGCTCGCCTGACATTGCGATGCTCTGCCATCAGAAGGTGCAGAATGTAGATGAAGCTTCGCTCCGGCAGCTGGTATGAGGCAAACTCTCGCGTCGCGCTCCCTTGGAGAAGCCCGCAATCAGCGGCAATCCGAAGTAGTCCAGAAGCTACCCGATGCAGTGTGGTCTGGGTCCAACCATGTTCTATTTCACCTCCTCGGGTACGAAGATTCAATAGATACGGATGCAGGTCCTCATGCCTAAAACAATACGCGCTCCCCTCATAGCAATTTGGAAAGAGCCAGTTAATCAGGAAGTCCCGAAGCAAAAACTCATCTCGCGTTAGGTGCCAAAGCAAGATCGGCTTCCATTCCTCGAGATCGATACCAGCCTTCGCTAGGACAGCCAGAGGTCTGTCGCGTCCAGCCGGATCAAAACGCCGGTTGAGGACCTTGGCGACATCCCGCAACCAAGACTCACTCTTAGCATTGATGTAGTTCGTGGACCTCAGATGATCGAGATTCTCCTTCTTGGAACGCGAAAAGTCCCATGCAGCCATGACGGCATAGGTTTCCTCGATCATCGACCCTTTCACGATCGTAAACGATGAAACTATGTGAGTACGATCGGAGGCCATTGAATCATTGTCCATCGATCAAAGGGCAGCCTGCGAGGGCTGGCCCGCCCCCTCGAGTGATGTGGTCTCGACGATATTTTGGAATTGCTCGAGCACTTCGGGATAGCGCTGTTTCAAATGCTTCATCACGGCCTTATTCTCGAGAAGTTTGACCAGGTATCCTCTCGCGAGGACGAGGTTGAGCATGTCTTGACCATAGTTCTGCTCAACCAACTTGTACTGCCTTTGAAGACTCGC
>CAYNDM010000117.1:0-1365 GCA_964395265.1 uncultured Bacteriovoracaceae bacterium | reverse complement strand
CTCGCGCTCCATTCGTGACATTTGTTCCTGACTGATCCCGCGCAACTTCGAAGGCTTCTTGCCGTCCACCAAGAACTCAGCTGGGGTAGCAACGAGGAGCGCCTCGGCGTAGGAAACCGTGACATTGTCAGCTGAAACCATGAGCTCCACGCACTCGACCTGCCGCGTGGGTTTCATTTTTCGAAGGACGCGCGAGAGATCGACCGAAAACTGCCGATCCTTGAGGAGGTCTGCGGCTTCGGGACAGATGCCATCCAGGAGAGCCATCTTCCTCTCCACGAGTTGGAGCTCAACGCTCAACGCCTTGGCTAGTCTCTCCTTGGAGACGCCCCGCTCAATAGCACGCCTAATCATGTAATGTTCCTGGATCGTCGAAAGACGATTGATGCGCGTATTGTAGGTATAGCTCTCGTCATCCTTTGCAACCAGGCAGGGGGCCTCTTTATGGCCAAGCTCCTTGAGGACGAGTAGTCGAACGTGTCCGTCGAGAAGCAGGTGGTGATCCGACTTCTTTGAAACAGAAGTGACTGAAAGGGGTTCAATGAGGCCCACCTCTTCAATCGAGGCTCGGATCTGTTCGTATTTCCGAGATCCCGTGATGCCCGTGAGCATTTTTCTTGAAGGAAGAATCCGCTCGATGGGAACTGATAAAGTTTCTGGGATGAATCCCAGAAGGACCTGCGTCATGTACCTGCTCCAGTCCGCCAGACACGCTCAGATAGGTACTTCGGCAATGTATCGAGTCCTTCGGCGCGAAGGAGATTGGTGAAATTCTCGTCTTCATAAAGGTTCCTGAGTGCACCCACCACGAAGAGTAATCGCTGCTGGGCGTATTCCGCCTTTTTCACCATCAGCTTTTGGCGCGCGACTTCCTTTTGATAAGTCCTAACCAGGCTCGACGTCGTGACATTGGGCTTCTCTCTCGGCGCGGACCTGCCGATCGACCTTCCATGTGTCTTTCGATTTTCAATGATCCGACGAACGTGGTGGAGTTTTTGCCCCCGAAGTCTCCCAGTTTCATAGGCTTCTTGAAGCGCAGTTTGAACAGCTTTGTCGTCGTTACCTGCGCCTACGATGGTCAATGCGGCAGTCAACGGGATCTTGCCCTTTTCGACGGCGACCAGAAGTCGCTCTTCTCCTTGCTGAAGCAGAGTCAGGATCCCCGTAACATAGGTCAGGTGCAGGCCTGTCTTCTCAGCAATTTCTTTGGGACTGTACCCACGCTCTCGCAATTGTTCGATGCCAGACAAAATCTCGAGCGGACGCCGCTTCACGCGAGCTATGTTCTCAGCCAGGCTCATGATGAAAGCATCGTCATCGCTTACCGTAACGACGAGCGCAGGAATGTGGGTCTCTCCCAACGTT
>CAYNDM010000116.1:0-8837 GCA_964395265.1 uncultured Bacteriovoracaceae bacterium | reverse complement strand
ACAGGCCCCGCGCGAAGGCGGCGGTCGTGGTGGCTTCGGCGGCGGTGGTGGCCGTGGCGGCTTCGGCGGCGGTCGCGGTGGCTTCGGCGGCGGCGGTGGTCGCGGCGGCCGTGGCGGCAATCGCTTCTAATTGATTTCATCCTATTTGATCGTGGGGCCCGAGGAAGTCAGCGACTTGCTGAGCCTCGGGCTCCCGCGTTTTGAGACTCCGTGGAAAATTCAGATCCAGAAAAAAGAACAGAAGAACTATCATCCGCTCCCAGCGCGAGCGAAACTCCAGAGTCGGCGACTAAAGCCGGCGAAAAACCAGCTCCCACCTGGGATTCCTTAGGTCTTTCCCAAGCCACGCTCGAGAGAATCGCCGAAGCGGGCTTCGCCAAACCGACTCCCATCCAGGCAGGCGCGATTCCGCTCGCCCTCGAAGGCGAGGACATCATCGGTTCGGCCCAGACCGGTACCGGCAAGACCGCGAGCTTCGTGCTCCCCATCGTCGAGAAGCTGGCAGGCAAGGAAGGAACTTACGGGCTGATCCTGGCTCCCACGCGAGAGATTGCCCAGCAGATCCAACAGGTGCTCGAGTACTTCGGCGCGCCTCGCGGGCTCCGTTCGATCGTCCTGATCGGCGGCATCGATATGAAGGTCGATGCCCAGGCCATCAATACGTATCCTCAAGTCATCGTCGCCACGCCTGGTCGGCTTTGCGACCACCTGGACCGCGGCAATATCTGGCTGGACTTCATTCAGATCGTCGTGCTCGACGAAGCCGACCGGATGCTGGACATGGGCTTTTCGGCCCAGCTCGACCGAATCATGAGCGAAGTCCCTGAAAGCCGCCAGACGCTGCTTTTCTCGGCCACTTTTCCTCCGTCAGTCGAGAGGCTGGCCCGCAAGATCCTGCACAATCCCAAGAGCGTCACCGTCGACAAGCCTCAGTCCACCGCGGGCGGCGTCGAACAGAGGCTTCTTTGGATGAAGGAAGAAGCCAAGAACCGGGAGCTCCTGAGGCTTTTGCGCGAGGAACCCGGAAGCATCATGGTGTTCACGCGCTCGAAAGACGGCGCCACCCGGGTCTGGCGCGCGCTCCACAGCGCGGGAGTCTACGATGCCACTTACATTCATTCGGACCGCCTACAATCCCATCGCGAGCAGGCGCTGGCGGAATTCAAGGAAGGTAAATTCAGGATCCTGATCGCAACCGATGTGGCGGCGCGCGGGATCCACGTGGACCAGGTCGCGCACGTGGTGAACTACGACCTGCCGCTCGAGCCTGAGAACTACGTCCATCGCCTCGGTCGTACGGGACGCGCGGGAGCGACCGGTAAGTGCACCACATTCGTGACTCCACGCGATCGCGGACTGATCCGTCAGATCGAGAAGCTGATCGGGAAACCCATTCCGGCTGAGTATTCTTCCTCTATGAAAGAGGATCGCCCCCGTGGTGCGGTCGAGGGACAAGACCGTTCGCGGGACTCTGAACGCGAAGGGCGCGGCCGACGTGGTGGCCGGAGAAAGCCTGGCGCTCGCGAGCAGAAAGACCGGCGTGATCAGCCGGACCAAACCAAGCAGAGACACCAAGAGCGCGACGGCGTGCCATCGAGGGCGCAAGCGCCGAAGGAGTCGGCTCCCGATCCGGCTTCGTCGCAGGAGCCACGTGAGGGTCAAAAGAAGACACGATCTGAGGTTTCACGAGCTGGGGCTTCGCGCTCTGAATCTCCTCGGTCTGAAGCGCATCCCGGGGAGCGAACGGAACCGGGCGGAGCGCGGAAGCGCTCCCGCAGGCGCCGGGGACCGAAGGACCGAGATCGACGCCCCAAGGGAAGCGGCAATTCAGGTGGAGGCACCGCGTTCCCAGTATGATCCCATTTTGGAACCGCGTGCGAATCCTCGAAATTCCCAGCAAAACACACCTATATCTCGTTTGATCAATGGCTCTTTCGGTTCCACTATGGAGCCGTTCGCAGTCGATTTTTTTACATAAAATCCATTCAACGGGTTTGTCTCATCACCTGAAAACTGCTAGCTTCCCTCGAGTTAAGCAATTTGCAATTCGCATCTTGCAAACCTGGAGTTGAGTTTCCCCAAAAGCCAGGAAGGCGGGATCCGGCCGGCACATCCTAAGCCGGCCACTCCAATCAGCGAGGGCTCGAGAGTCCTTCGCATCTTTCGCACGGAGGAGAGAGTGGTATGAAGATTAATCCAATCAGCAAAATGCGTCTTGGCACGATCATGGGTCTGGCTTCCCTGGCACTGGTTTCGGCTTGCCAAGGCGGCGGAGGTTCGAGCAACGCCAGTTTCATCGGTCTCGGCGAAAACGCGCCAGAGGTCTGCGAAGGATCCAATGACAAGATTTGCATCGGCGTGAAGTACGTCGCTTACAAGGATAGCAGCGGAAAGCCCGTCCTGAGCGCCAAGCAGGCCCTCGCAAACATCCGCGGGGTCAACGAGAT
The DNA here is from genome assembly GCA_964395265.1 of uncultured Bacteriovoracaceae bacterium. Classification (GTDB taxonomy): domain Bacteria; phylum Bdellovibrionota; class UBA1018; order UBA1018; family UBA1018; genus CAYNDM01. The sequence continues at coordinate 6,390 of CAYNDM010000116.1, read as the reverse complement.
CTGGAAACAATGCGGGATCGCGTTTCAGCTCGAGAAATTCGAGGAGATCGACCCGAAAGCGTACGGACTCCCGTTCAGCGGCAGCGCGGTCGAAGCCAATACGGCGGACGCGCGCGCGGCACTCGAAGAGGACAATACCTTCCTGGTCGTGACCACGGGTGCCTGGAACGTGACGAAGAACGCCTGGGCTCAGACTCCCGGTAATCCTCCTTATGGAGTCGTACTGGAGTCCGAGGTCGGCACCAATGTCAACATCATCGCCCACGAGCTCGGCCACTATCTGGATCTCGATCATTCGTCCAACCGCTCGAATCTGCTGAGCGCGGTCATCTACCCGACCTCGACCAATCTTTCGGATTCCCAGTGCGAGATCACCCAGAAGACCGCGAGGACCTTCTGGCCGCATATGCTTCGCTGAGGCGTGACACGATTCCGGTTCCGCCGGTCCGGGTCGGAGGAACGGCCGGCGGAACGATTGTCTTTGCTCGAGAATAATCCTGCCTTATGCTGATCGGACCTATGAACGCCTCCGATCCGCGTCTGGTCGTATCGAATCTTAAGAAGCATTACCGGAAATCCAAGGGCCAGGTCTTTCCGGCTGTCGACGGGATTTCCTTCGACGTCCACGCGGGAGAATGCTTTGGGCTTCTGGGGCCCAATGGCGCTGGGAAATCCACTGCCATCCAGTGCATCATCGGGTTCTACCCAGCCACCTCTGGCAACGTGATGATCGACGGGATCGACGTGCATCGTGACCCCAAGCGGGCCAGGCAGTCGCTTGGATTCTGCGCCCAGGAAGATACCTTGGACACGGACATCAAGGTCGAAGACCAGCTTGTCCGACACGCCACCTACTTCCGGATCCCGGTCAAGGAAGGCCGTATCCGGGCAAAAGAGCTGCTGGCGCGCTTCATGCTCGAGGACAAAGCGACGGAACCGGTGGAAAATCTCTCGGGAGGAATGAAGAGAAGGCTCCAGGTCGCGCGAGCGCTCATCTCGCATCCCAAAGTCGTGGTACTGGACGAGCCGACAACCGGCCTGGACCCCGAGGCCAGGCGTTCGCTCTGGGACGTTCTCGTCTCGTCGCGTGCGGCAGGCGTCGCCATTCTTCTTTCCACGCACTATATGGACGAGGCCGAGAGGCTCTGCGACCGGATCGCGATCCTTCACAAAGGCAAGATTCTGGACATCGACTCCCCTGCTCGCCTGATCCAGAAGCATATTCCGGTCAGCGTGATCGAGGAGGAGATTCGTCCCGGTACGGTCTGGAAGCGCCCACCCAACCTTGAGGACGTCTACCTCAAGCTGACTGGAACGCGCCTCAACGAATCCCAGGAGGAGATGCGCTCATGAGCTTCTCCGACTCGCTTTGGGCAATCCATCGCGTCTGGCTCAGATACTTCGACGTATTCCGCAAGAACATCCCCTATTATGTGGTCACGACCTTCACCGAGCCGCTGCTGTACCTCATGGCCTTCGGATTCGGCGTCGGAGGGCTGATCGGCGAGCTCGACGCGGGAGGGCGGACCCTGAGCTATCGAAGCTTCGTCTTCGCCGGGATTGTCGGACAGACTGTCCTTTTCCTGGGCTTTTTCGAAGCAGCCTATGGCGGGTTCATCCGGATGTACTACCAGAAGATCTTTCAAGCGATGGCGACTACGCCCATCACGCTCTCTGAAGTGCTCTGGGGCGAACTGATCTGGAACGCAAGCAAGGCGGCTGTCGCTGCCGAAGCCGTGGTGCTCATCGGCGTGCTTTTCGGCGACTTTCCGGCCATCGCGATGCTGACAGTCATGCCGTTGTGCTTTCTGGGCGCCCTGATTTTCGCCGCCTTCGGGCTAGCGGTAGCCGCCTATTCGAAAAACATCGAGCAGATCTCCTATCCACAGTATCTGCTGATCTTCCCGATGTTTCTCTTCTGCGGGGTTTTCTATCCCATCGAACAGCTTCCGCAAGCGCTTCAAACGCTGGCCTGGGCCCTCCCTTTGACGTCGCTGATCTCCCTGCTGCGCAGTCTGCTCCTGGATTTTCCGTTCGAGCTCAAGACACTGCCGATCTTGCTCATCTGGCTGATTGCACTTGTGGTCCTGTCCAGGCGCGCAATGACCCGAAGGCTCGTCAAATAAGCCCGCGATCAGCTCGTTTCAAAGGTTCGGGTCGTGTCGTGAACTCGGGGCGCTTCGAAACCCCGCAGCGCGAAACTAATTCCGGATGTACTGCTGGTATTCCTGTTCGAACTCAGGATAGGCCCGCATGAAGAGTTCGTATCGATGCTTCTCCAGCGCGGTCGCGCGGTCAGAGGGCTTCTCGGGAAGCTTGACCTTCATGTTCTTGAAGATCTTCAGCATGGTCCGATCCGTCATGGGATCTTCGTCGATCGAATTCAAGAACGACCGGGATTGATTCGCGAAGCGAAGCCAGGCTGCGTACTCCTTCACCTGAAAAAAATCGAGGTGGGTGAAATCCGCGCTCCATTTGGCAGGAGTCCAAGTCGTCAGCCAGAGTCCGAGCTGAGCGCTTTTGCGATACAACATCTTCGAGAAGCCTCCTTCCTCATCCGCGTCCGTCAGCTTCCCGATCACGAGAGCGGGAAAGAAATTCGCGCGAAGACGGAGCAAGAAGAGCGCGTCCTCGCGATTGACCAGCACCAGCCGAGCGAAGGACGGAATCTCGTCCTCATTGACTCGGCCCTCGTACACTTCCTTCCCAAGAAAGAGCGCATACTGAATAAGATCCAGCATCGAAACCTGCGAAGGATCCGAGCCCTCGACCGCCTCCTGGCCATCCCCGATCTCGCGGATCTGGACCAGGTCGCCCTCGGTCCGCGATCCTTGCGGGAGGGCGTTCGGATTCACCGAATGCATCGCCAGCGCGAGCGCATAGAGATTCCGGTAATTCTGGTCGCGGTGATTCGCTCCCACATCCTGCATGTCCCGGTCAGTGAAATAGGCGCGGACGTCCATGAAAAACTCTTCAACCGCCAAGTGATAAAGTTGATCGAGTTTTTCGCGCGTATCGAGGCCGGTATTCTTCCAAATCTGATACTCATACGACATGTAGTAATGCGAAGCCGAGACGAGCTTGGCGGCCATCGTAGGCGCCTTTTCCATCGTCTCGAGATTGCCTCGACGCCTTTCGTTGGTCAGGCCCTGTTGCATGTCGCGCACCATTAGCTCGGTCAGTATCTTCATGTCTCGAGTCGTGTCGGACATCCCTTGAGTCAGATCTTTCATCTCGTTTGTGGTCTCCGACATCCCTTGAGTCAGATTTTTCATTTCACCCGTGGTGCCCACCATTTCCTTCGTGGTCTGATTCATTTCCGTGGTGGTCTGATACAGATCCTTCGTGGTCTGGTTCATCTCTTCAGTGTTCTTGATCGCTGAGCAGGAGCTCAAGAAGATGAGAATAAGAAGCGGAGTGATGACATTCAAACTGGTATTGCGGTTCATAGCGAGCTCCAAAAAATTGATTGTTTCTATCAAGTATTAGCCCGCACGTCAACTTTAGTTATTATCTGTTTGAAATTATTGATTAAAATAAGAGACCCCACCCAGGCCTCTCACGGCCTCTGTCCAGGACAGACTATCTCAAGAAGAACTTGGCCACCTGATGGACCGACCTTCTGAAGCCTTGAAGCTCGCCATCGGACACTTCGATCTCAACATAAAAGGAGTCACTGAACACCGTGGTGATCCGCTGGGTATGGGATACCAGGTGAGGAAATTCACACGCCAAGACCTGGTAATACTCGTTAGGAGGCAGGTGCTCCGGCTTGGGGCGCTGAACAGCGTCCATGATGCTGAGGAAGATTTTGTAGCGCGCGATGACTTCCTCGTAAGCAGTGAGTTTGCGATCCTCGAGAGCGCGAAGCTCTTCCTTGAGCGCGAGGCGCGTGCCTCTCATCAGCTTCACCTTCCTCGGCTTGTTCGGATCGCCCCGGTAGAGCAGTTTCCAAAGAAGGACTCCAACCATCGCCAAGGCAGCGATCGCCAAAAGCGCCCTAAGCGCGGAGTAAAGCAATTGAAGCTGCTTTTCGTCGAGTAGTGGACGCGACTCTTCTTTGGGCGCATTCTCTTCGCGTGTTGGAGCTTCTTCGCGCCGAATATTCGCGTATTGCCCTTGCCTCAAATATCTCTCATAGGAAGTATCCGCTCCCCTTCCACCATTCGATGGATTCGGAGGCGGGACCTTCTCATAGGCAGCATTCAACGCATTGATGAGGCGCGGGTCAAGCTTGTACGAGGCCGCGGGAACCGGCGCGGGACTTGCGCTCCCTTCGCGAGGAGCCTCGACAAGGCCAGCATTCCCTTCACCAGCAATCTCTCCCAGGCTCGCGCTCCCTCCTCGAGAAGGCTCAAAAGAAATCTCGTGCACGCTGACCGAAGGAGCCCCAGCTCCAACTCCAGCTCCAGATCCAGCTCCAGCTCCAGCTCCAGAAGCAGTGCCCTTCGCTATCGTCGACAACTGGGGTCGCTCCCTGGATTGAGGCGAAGAGCTCTGCTCTCCAATTTTCCTCAACGCCTTGGCAACCGACGTCGGAACCTCAATCGTCTTTCTTGTTCCATCCGAATTTTGAATTTCGAGCGCGGTACTGGGCCGTGCCTCGCGCACCTCCGGCGCCGGAGGTGCTACAGCCTCCCGCAGCTCCCCGATGACCTTTCGCAGCTCTGCATCCGAATCAGGGGTCTCACCCTGAGCGCTCAGGGCCTCGCAGAACTTCTTTTCGTACTCGATCGCAGATTGGTCGCTGAGTATTCTTTCCCCCGAACCAGGAATCGTCGGCTGCCCAAAGCTCGTATTGGAATCGAAAGCAGGCTTGGAGGCCAGATCAAAAGCGGGACCGGTGTCGGGATCGAAATCGGACTTTGAATGCGACTCTGGTGAACGCGAAAGGCGGTGCGCGATTTTCCCCGCTGCCTTGTTCAACCCCTGAAGAGCCTCGAGTCCCGCTGGAGACGCCCCACTAGCGACCGTCGAACTGCCCTGAGATGACTTTGATTGCTCTTCTCCGGGCTTCGACTTGGGCAAGACCGTGTTTACTCCCCAGCAAAGCGCTAAGAAAACACATGAGAAAAGAAGTGAGACCGCGGCCAGCCGTTTGAACTGGCTTTTCCATTCGAATGGCTGCTTTCCGATCGCCTGAGCGGTCGAAACCTCGGCCACCCTGAACACGCCAAGGCTGCCCATGAAAGCCGCGAGATAGAGCGCCAGAAAGAGCGAGCTTCCAGTCTCGCCGCTTTGGAGAGAGTAGAGCACCGCGGTAGCGCTAAGAAAGATCGGGATCCAATAATGGTTCAAGCTGGCCACGCTCACCAGAGTGCAAGCAATCGCCAGGTGGAAAAGGGAAACCGTATGATGCGGCAGCCAGCCCCGCGCGACGATCACGCCATAGATCACGATCAACGCCATAGCGGCCACCCGGAGAGCGATCATGCGCCCTGGATTCAATACATGATCCAAGAGCGCTCTCTCCTCGCCAACTTCCTCTTCGGGGCTTTCAAAAGATCCTGCCACGAAGACCTGATCGCTTACAGGATCTCTTCGTCTCGCCGGCTTCGTCATGCGAAACCCAAGGCTTCCGAACACCAAATCTTGGACGAACGAGCTCAAAAAATAGAGTGTCGCGAAGAAGAGAGCTCTCTTGGGCGACAGATGCCAATCGGTCAATAGCAGCTCAACGATGAGCACGATCAGGACCGATGCGCGGAAGTAGCGGGCGCCGGCTGGGATCACCTGACACTCCCCTCTCGCAGCAACGATCGGCCGATCGGCATGCCATGCTCAAGCGCGTACACGTGGATTCCGGCGGACCGAAGCTCCAGAAAGCTCGTCGCAAGCTCCTCCTTGCTGAACTTGGCCAGGGTGCGAGCATGGAGGCGGAAGTCACCCTTGAATTGATCGACCAGGAAACTTCCCGCGTCGATCAACAGGCAAAGCACTTCCACCCCTTTGTGGCGAAGCCGCAACAGATCCGTCCGGACTTCGCCGAAATCAGCGCCCAGAACCGGTCCGACATAGATCGCGGTCGTGCCGGAAGGGATCTCGCTCCAGTAACGATCAATCAGGGACCGGGCAGGTTTGCATCCGGCCGGCTTCAGATCGAAGATCCCAAGCGTGATCCTGTGCACATGCTCCTCGCCCCTCCCGAAGGAGCTGTAGACCTCGTCGCTCAGAAGCTGCAGGGAATTGCCTCCGGAGTTTTGCTGGGCCAGGATGCTGAGCGCGGCGTCCTTCGCGTACTCCCAGGTGGATTCGGATTTTCTTCCGGCATGCCGGATCGGGTTCATGTCGAGCAGGATCGAGATCTCGGTGTTCACCGCTTTCTCGAATTCCTTCACCAGGAGCTTCTGCCTCCTCACCGACCGTTTCCATGCAATATGGCGATGCGAA
>CAYNDM010000115.1:8631-8893 GCA_964395265.1 uncultured Bacteriovoracaceae bacterium | reverse complement strand
CTGCAAGGGACGCTCGACCCTGATGGTCGAGCAGACATTCAGCTCGCTCTCCACCTGGATCCTGCCGCCATGGGCCCTGACGATTTGCTCCGTGATGTAAAGCCCCAGGCCCATTCCACCGAAGCTCCGCGCGGATACCGCTCTTTCGAACCTGCCGAAGATCCGGTTCTGCTCTTCCTTGGAGATGCCGATCCCCAGGTCGCGCACGATCAGGAGAACGCGGTCCGATCCTGACTCCACCGTGATCTCGATCTGGTTTCCG
>CAYNDM010000115.1:0-8621 GCA_964395265.1 uncultured Bacteriovoracaceae bacterium | reverse complement strand
GCATTGGTGAGAAGATTGGCGACGACCTGCTCGATCCTGAGCAGATCCCATTCACCGATGGCGTCTTCGGCGAGATTCAGGACGAGCTTGCTTTTCGAGGCTTTCAGCTCCGGCCGGTAGCGCTCGATGACGTCACGAACCACCTGCGCCAGACGGATCGGCTCGGGATTGAGCGTGAGCTTTCCCTTCGCCATGCGTGAGACCTCGAGAAGGTCATCGATGAGCAGAGACAACCGGTTGATGTGCTTCTCAGAAGAATCCACGAACTGCATCAGCTGCTCCAGCTCCGGAAACTGCGGCGGCAGCCGTGTTCCCAGAAGCCTACGAAGCGTGCTGACCAGCAGGCGCAGAGGCGTCAGCGGAGTTCGGAGCTCATGCGAAGCGACTGTCAGGAACTCATCCCGAAGCTGCACGGCTCGCTGAGCCGAATGAAAGAGCTGCGCGTTCTCGATCGACAGCGCGGCGCGATTCGCCAGCTCTTCAGCCAAAACCAAGTCCTTCCAAGCATAAGCGGAGCCGAGTCGGCTCCGCACCAAGAGCATAGCGCCGACCGTGTGGCTTCGTCCCTTGAGAGGGACTGCCATCCACGTCGTCGCGCCAAGCTCCTCGAGCAACGCGCTTTCGGCGCTGCCGGGATCACCGCTGATCGAGATCAGGCCCGAAGCTTCCGGATGGATTTCCGAGGTTCCTCGCTTCAGCGTGCGGCCGATCCCTTGCGCCCCTTCGGGATCCGGGCGCAGAGCGGATAATCTCTGAACCAAATCCTCCTTCTCGGGATCGGCATGCGCTGCGGAGACTAACATGGGCTCCTCGCCATCGCTGAGCAAGACGGCGTAACACCAATCGGCCAGCGTGGGGACCGCGCATGCGGTCAACTGGTTCAGCGTTTTGCGAACGTCCAATGACGCAACCAAGACCCGCGATGCCTCCGCAAGAAAAGCGAAGCGCTTCTGCGCCTCCTCAGCCACTTCGCGCGCGGATTGCTCCAGATGCAGGATCCTTTCTCTCTCGGCCGTCCTTTGCTCGAGACGCTCCATCATCTGATTGAAAGCCTCGGCGAGCTGCGCGATCTCTCCATGCGCGCTGGTTGGCGCACGGATGCTGAAATCCTGGGTCTGGGCGAACTGCTCCGCCAAACGGGCCAGTTCGATCACCGGGTCCACGATCCGCCGCTGAAGCATTCGAGAAAGGACAAAAGCAACGGCAAAGAGCGAGATCAAGACGACGAATGCCAGGACCCCGTACTCCGGAAGGCGGCTCAAGAGGCCTGGCACATGGTAACTCATGTAAAGGTATCCGATGACTTCCCCATCCAGGTGCACCGGGTGGAGAAGCTCGAGAACGCCCTCGCGAAACACATGCCCCTTGTGCCTGAGTTCGGTCGAGATGGGCGCGGGAAGCACGCCGGGGCCAAGCTGGCTGACGAAGAGGCTCCCGTCCGCCTTATACACTGCCGCCCCTCGAAAGAGCGCTCGTCCGTGAAGTACCGTCAGGTCTTCTTTCGCCGCGCCGGGATTGTTGAAGCTCAAAGGGGCTTGCACCAATGCCGCCACCAGCTCGGCGTCTTCTTGAGCGCTACGAAGCGCTCTGCCCCGGTAGGTCGAAGACTCCACCAGCACGAGCATCACGGTGGCCACCAGCAATGCGAGCAGGCTGGCGAGCAACAAGATACGATGGAGTTTGCTCCTTAGAGGAAGCTCCTCGAATTCCCTCAAGAACGATTCCTTTCGGTTGAGCCGGTGTGGATCCGCCTGGCCTGCTTGAGCATCTGAGGCTGCATGCTGATCCCGGCGCTTTGCACCCGGTCAAGATGGACCTCGAAACTGCCGTCGTTCGGATCGAGCTGCACCATCCCCCCTCGTTCGATGAAGTCGGGAGCGGTGCTCAACGTGAGGATCGCCTTTCCTCGGCTTTCGCTCAAATAAGAATTCCATGCGCTCAAGTTCGCGAGAAAAACCGCATCGCATTGAGCGAGCTCGGAGGGTCCTCCGATCCGGAGCAAGCGGTTCCGCTCGGCTATGGATTGCCGCAAAGAGAATTGCCGCATGATCTCCTCGAAGTACTGGGCGGCTCCCGGAGCCAGGCACAACCGGATCGCGGAACTCCCCGAGTCAGCCCTTCTGCCCGGCCACTCCGTGAAACGCGTCACGTTCAGAAGGCTTTCTGCCAGGACTTCTTTCGGCTCCTCCCGTCCTTGAACTCCCGGAATCCAGGGAAAAGGAATCGTCGCCGCGTACTCGACCCGGTCTTCCCTGCCTCCCCCTGTCGCCAGGATCGAATGAAGAACGGTAGCGACAGCGACGAGCCTATGCACCGTATGCCTCCTCTGGCCCGGCCCCGGCGAGGAGCCTAGGCACCGCTTTCACGCCATCCGGCTCACGGGCTCGAAGTAGCGGTCCAAGGTCTTCATGAGGACATCCAAATCGATGGGCTTCTTGATGACCCCATCCGCCTTCAATTTCTTGGCCTGCTCGTAGTATGCCGTGACGATTAGCACCGGAATCCTGGACAGCCGGGGATCTTTCTGCGTGTATTCGATGAACTCCCAGCCATTCATCACTGGCATCATCAGATCCAGGAGAATGACGCAAGGAGCCTCTTCCCCGGATAGTGTGTCGATCGCTTCCTGACCGTTCGAAGCCGTAGACACTTGGTAGCCCTCGAGCTCCAGGCTGAGGCGGAGCGTTTCGCGGATAGCTTCGTCGTCTTCGACGATCAGGACTCTACGGCACCTCATCTGATCCGGCTGTCCTTCCGATCATCAGGTTCAAGCAAGGAATAGACCCCTTCGCCGCCGAGCTGTGCTAAAGTCGGCCGAAATGGATGCGTTTTTCGCAACAGTTCAAAAGGCTTGCCTCCCAGGCGTTTGGTCGAAGGGCGTGGCTTTCAGCCGCGATCATGCCGTGCTCCTCGATTCGAAGAGCCACGATGAGATCCATGTGCGAATCCGCGAAGGGAACCGACCCGTGAGCCCGAAGGTGACGCTTTGGCCTAAGGAAGGTGACTGGTACTGCGATTGCGGAGACCGGAACGATCCCTGTGCTCACGTCGCAGCTGCGGTCATCGCCTGGAAAGCCGGGGACCTGGAGCCCGAAGCTCTCGCCGCTCGCTCTCGCCCCAGCGCCTCTTTGCACTACTCCTTTCGCCGCGTCGACGGAGCCCTTCAGATCGAAAGATGGATCATGCACGACTCCCACAAGCAGGCGCTCGAGGGCTCTCTCGTTTCTTATGTGGCGGGAATTCAGAGCGGGCGCGTGCAGGCTCCCCCTCTCGCGGTGACTCAGGAGGATTACGCAGTCGATCAGATCCTCGCATCCTCGCCTCGAACCCTGCTTCAGCCTCCGGCGACGTCCCATCTTCTCGCGAAGCTCGAGGGCCATCCTCGACTGGACCTCGACGGAAAACCGATCAACGCAAGCGCCAAGCCCGCCGTTCTCAGAGCAGTGCTCACGGATGCGGACTCCGGGTTTCGCCTGTTCTTGGAGCGCCATCCTCGAACCGATGAGATCTTTTGCAATGGCGTCGCACTCTGCGAGGGCACGCTTCGCCCGATCAGTACGCATGGACTCAGCCCACAAGAGATCGCCATGCTCGAATCGCCTGGGAGGGAATACGCGCCTGGTGACGCAGCCCGATTGGTCGCTGAGATCCTGCCCGCCCTCGAAAGCAAACTGCAGGTGGAGGTCAGATCCTCCCGGCTTCCCCGTCTGGTCGAAACGCTGCCTCGGGTTCTGCTGCAGGCACAGAAGCTGGACGAAAGTACGCTGAGCGTCCTTCCGCTTTTGATCTATGGAGATCCTCCTTTCGCAGAAGTGAGGAATGGGGAGCTCAGGAGCAATCAGCCCGATCGCGTACCCATTCGCAACCCAGATGCCGAAAGAGCCTTGGTCAAGAAGCTCCGAGACGAGCTTCACCTGGTTTGCGGGCAGCCCGCACGCTTCGAGGGAGAAGCGGCCGCGCGATTCACGGAAATGGCCAAAGGCTGGGACTTGACCGGTAGCTCGATTCAGGACTTCGGGGTCGCGGGTGAGCTTCGTCCCCGCATCCTTGCTCAGGATCGCCGTTTCGACTTGGGCTTCGAGCTCGAGGGCAAGCATGCATCGACCGAAGCCGTGTTTCGATCCTGGCGCGAAGGGTCGGGTCTCGTGCCGCTTCTCGAGGGAGGCTGGGCCAAGCTCCCCTCGGCCTGGATGTCCACGCACGGCGAACGAATCCTCGAGCTGCTCGAAGCACGCGACTCGCGGGGCGAGCTTCCCGCGTATCGAGCTCCAGAAATCGCGCGCCTCTGTGAGGAACTGGGGCAAGAGCCTCCTCCCGGGCTCAAGATGCTTCGCGACAGCCTGGGCGATTTCGAAGGCATCCCTCCCGCCACTCTGCCCGACGATCTTACGGCACAGCTGCGCGGCTATCAGCGCCGAGGCGTCGATTGGCTCGTCTTTCTGCGCGAGCATTCCATGGGAGCGCTTCTCGCCGATGACATGGGATTGGGAAAGACGCTGCAGGCGCTTTGCGCGATCCAAGGCAAGACGCTCATCGTCTGCCCGACCAGCGTCCTACAAGCCTGGAGCGACCAGATTCAGAAATTCCGCCCAGGGCTAAGCGTCTCTTTGTACTACGGGCCCAATCGCCTGATGTCCGATCAGGCGGAAGTGGTGCTCACCACCTATGGGCTGCTCCGGCAAGATCGCGAGGTCTTCGTCGATCGCGAGTGGGGAACGATCATCCTCGACGAAGCGCAGACCATCAAGAATCCTTCCAGCCAGGTCGCGCAAGCAGCCCATCAGCTTCGCTCCCGCTTTCGGATCGCCTTGAGCGGCACTCCGATCGAGAACCGCCTCGATGATCTTTGGAGCCAGTTTCAATTCGTCTGTCCCGGCCTGCTCGGAACGCGCGAGCGCTTTTCTGAGCAAGCATCCGGAGGAACAGGGCTCCAACTCCTTCGGGATCGCATCCGGCCTTTCGTCCTTCGACGCCTCAAACGCGAGGTCGCGCACGAGCTCCCTCCTCGGACCGAGACGGTCCTGCACGGCGAACTCACTCAAGAGGAACGCGCCGTTTACGAGGCGATCCTGGCCAGCACCCGGGCCGAGATCCTCAATGCCCTGCAATCCGGAGGAAGCGTTCTCAGCGCGCTCGAAGCCCTGCTTCGCCTGCGACAGGCCTGCTGCCATCCCGCTCTCGTTCCTGGAAGCGGCGGATCAACACCGAATGGCTCTTCAAAGGTCCGGCTCCTGTTGGAGCAGCTGGATGAATCCGTGGCCCAAGGCCATCGTTCCTTGGTTTTTTCTCAATGGACCTCGTTTCTCGATCTCATTGCGCCCGAGCTCAGAAACCGAGGACTCAGCCACCTGCGCCTGGACGGGTCGACTCCGAACCGTGGCGAGATCGTGCGGAAATTCCAATCACAAGAAGGCCCGCCCATTCTGTTGATGTCCCTCAAGGCTGGAGGCGTTGGGTTGACTCTGACCGCGGCGGATCATGTTTTCTTATTGGATCCTTGGTGGAATCCCGCTGCCGAGGATCAAGCAGCTGACCGAGCGCATCGTATCGGCCAGAACAATCCCGTCCTGATCCACAGGCTCATCGCGCGCGAGACGGTCGAGGAGAAAATCCTCGAACTTCAGCTCAAGAAAAGAGATCTCGCCAAGGCCATCCTGGAAGGCGCCGAAGCAGCTGCGTCACTCACGCGCGAAGATCTTATTGCCCTTCTCGGCACCAATTGAAGACATTTGAGTTAGGTAAGCGTCAACAGCTCGTGGATCTTCTGGATCTCGTCGGACTCGTGGATGTGAACACCCGACTGCCCCTTTCGTGCGAGATAGACCATGGCCTCGGCCACCGCTTTGGCCTCGATCGGCCGAAAGCGCGCAAGTGGACCGTTCAAGACGGGGCGAATGATCTTCGCTGCGATGCTCCCCACCTTTTCTCCCAATCGAAACTCCTCGCGCTCGCCCAGAAGCAAAGAGGGTCTGAAAATATGAACCGTCGAAAACCCCATCTGGGTCACGGCATCCTCGAGCTCGCCTTTCACTCGATTGTAGAAAAATCCGGAAGAGGAATTGGCGCCCACCGCTGAAACCAGGAAATAGCGCGAAGCACCCGCTTCGCTCGCGAGCTGGGCGATCTGCTGGTTGTAGGTGAAATCGACTTCATAGAAGGCAGGCTGGGACCCCGCTTTGCGGATTGTGGTTCCAAGCGCGCTAAAGACATCGTCTACCGCGAATTTTTCGCGAAGGGACGGGATGCGCGAGAAATCAGTGACCACGGTCTCCAGCTTGGGATCCTTCAGATCGAGCTCGCGCCTGGCCAGAACCACCACGCGCTGGTAGTCTCGCGAACAAAGCAGAAGCGGAAGCAGCGACCTTCCCACCAAGCCGGTGGCTCCCACCAAAAGTACGGATCGAGGCATTTTCGGTTCTTCCATCTGCATCTGCTCGCATAGTAGCAGCCACGCGGTTGCCGCGCCACGGGATCTTGAGTATGAGAAACCATGTCCGACCACTTGCACGATGCACCGATTCCGATTCTTTATCGCGACGAATGCCTGCTCGCGGTCAACAAGCCCAGTGGCCTTCTCGTGCACCGAAGCGCCGAGAGCTCGGATCGAGTTTTCCTGCTCCAGATCGTGCGCGCCCAGACCGGCGCGTTCCTCTATCCTGTTCATCGCCTCGATCGCGCGACATCGGGAGTCGTGGTCTTCGCGCTCTCCTCGGATGACGCAAGGGAGCTTCAAGAACGGATGCGGGCTCCCGACGCCGTCAAGGAATACTTGGCCCTGGTCAAGGGCGAAGCGCCCCTGTCAGGCGTCATCGATCGTCCGTTGACGAACGATGCAGGGGTTCCCCAGGCGGCGTTGACTCGCTTCGAAAGGCTTGCCTGCTGGGACGGAGTCTCTCTGCTTCGCGTCCGGATCTCCACCGGAAGGCGTCATCAGATCCGAAGGCATCTCTCCCATATCACGCATCAGATCATCGGCGACTCCACATACGGGAAAGGTGGGATCAACCGCCGTTTTCGCGGGGAATTCGGGCTACCCCGCCTCTTCCTCCACTCCACGCTGACGAGTTTTTCTCATCCAAGAAGGAACGAGAAGATCGAGCTCCATGCGCCGCTTCCTGATGACCTACGGAAAGTCCTCAAGCGCCTTCCAGGAGCTCAGGAAGAATTGCTGAACCGGCTGTGACTTAGGAAACGTCGTCAGGTCGCTAGCGAAGAGGCGATGTATCCCGTATCCCGCCTGCGAAAAGCGGCACGGCGTCTACCGTGATCTGCTCGCGAACAGCAGACACTTATCGCGCTCGTTCCGCGAGCAATGGCCGCTTACTGCGCTTCGCCTGGAAACAACTCCTTCAGGTAAGCTTCGAGATAGAACTCGGGAGAAAGATCCCGATCGCCCTGGGGCGCCCGCATGAACCCGCGACTCTGATAGAGTTTGGCGACTCCGCTCGCTCCTCGCGGCACGAATAGGCAGATCGCCCGGGCTCCCCAAGCCAGCGCGCACATAGTCGCCTCGGTCAGGAGCGCGCGAGAGACATTCTTTCCCCGATACTCCGCTTCCACGGCCATGTACTTGATCTCTGCCATTTCCGGCATCCAAGCTTTGCAATCGGGGTCGCCGGGACGGAGGACGCTGGCCGAACCCACGATTCGCCCGTCTTGCTCCGCCACGACCACACAACCCTTGGCGCGGCGCTTTGCCACATCCTTGAGATCCTGAATGCGCTCTTCCGATAGTCGCATTCCTGAAGGGGCACGGCCATAGGCCTGGCGATAGGAATTGACCAACAGCTCCGCGACTGCGGTATCATCCTCGGATGTAGCGACACGGATTTGAAAAGAAGCCATGGAATGAAAGTCTAGCTGGGCCTCCCGCTCCTTCACAAGTGCATTCGCTGCCGCCAGGTCAGGTTCAAACTTGCGGCGATTCAGGCATCCAGCCGAGTCACGTCAGGCTATCCAAGCACCGGGATCGAACCCTGAGCAATTCAAAACTTGGGAACATGAACCCGGATCCAGGCGTCCTCCGAAGACGGAAAGCACTGGCACCCCAAACGCCAGCCCTCGGCAAGCTCGTCCGCGGTCAGATGCCTGCGCTCTTCTTCGGTGATTGGCGAAACCGCGCCGGGTTCGCACTCGACGCGCACCCGGTCGCCTCCGCAGATGCCGTGCCCTCCGCACTGGCTGCCGATCTCCAGCTCCTCGATCTGAGCGTGAGCCAGCAGATTCAGGCTGCGATAGGTTTCGACTTCGACTGGGAAGCGGCGTGACGCCGTCTCGAATCGAACGGGCATTTCGCGAACCTAGCGCGAGGCCATCGGGTTGGCAACGACCACTTCGGCCGATCCCCTTGGACTAGGCGAAAGGGCCGGCCGACTCTGGCACGGAACCTGTTATTTCAAGTCACTGAATTCTGAAAAACCACGTATTCGAAGCGGATCACGCAATCCGCAAGGAGGTCATCGAATGAAGAACCCAAGCGCATTGGAACTTTGGCGAGGCGGATCACTGGGCAGCTGGGATCCGTTTCGGGATATCTTGACCCTGCACCGCGGGATCAGCGGGCGTTTTGAGGAGGTCATGCCTCCGGTCCCGGGAGCGACCGGACACGTGCGCTTCGGTCG
>CAYNDM010000114.1:4162-8942 GCA_964395265.1 uncultured Bacteriovoracaceae bacterium | reverse complement strand
AAGGATATCCCTCCGGGAGGAACCTGCCTGGGCAATCCTCAGCGAGAGTATCGGGAGCACTTTCGGGCTCATGCGGCTCTCAATCGCTTGATGCAAAGCAAGGGCGAGACCCGGAAACGAGGAAAGCATGGCTCATCAGACGAATAGTGACCAACGCTACCGATTGAACATCGATCAGGTGAGAGCCTTCCTTCCGCACAGGGCTCCGTTCCTGCTCATCGATCGGGTGCTTGAGATCCAGCCGTTAGGGGATCTTCGAGTTATCCACGGATCTGCCGACAAGGTCGGCACCCGCGTGGTCGCGCTGAAAAACGTGACCTACAACGAGCCTGTCTTTCAGGGGCACTTCCCGGACTATTCGATCTTTCCCGGAGTGCTGATCATCGAGGCGATGGCTCAGACGGCGAGCTTTTCGCTCTACCCGTTCTTGCCGATCGAGCGCGCGAAAGATTTCCAATGCATCCTGGTGGGAGTGGACGGAGCGAGGTTCCGGCGTCCCGTGATTCCCGGAGATACGCTTCGGATCGAAAGCGTCCTGACGAAATGCCGGGGCAAGCTTTGGGCTTTTAACGTCGAGGTCGCGGTCGATGGGCAAAAGGCGGCCGAGGCCGAGATCCTGGCAAACCTTCTACTGAGAGAGGATATCCAATGATTCATCCTACGGCGATCGTTCATCCGGAAGCGCAGTTGGATCCTAGCGTGGAAGTCGGTCCATGGTGCACGGTGGGGCCGAACGTGAAGATTGGCAAGGGGACACGCCTCATTAGCCACGTCGTCGTGGACGGCTGGACAGAAATGGGCGAGGACAACGTGGTCTTCCCGTTCGCGGTGTTGGGGGCGATTCCTCAGGACCTGAAATACAAGGGAGAACCGACTCGGCTGATCATCGGCAACAATAATCGCATTCGGGAGTCCGTGACTCTGAACCTGGGCACCGTCCAGGGAGGCGGAGAGACACGAGTGGGCGACCATTGCCTTCTCATGGCCTATACGCACTTGGGTCATGATTGCAAGGTGGGCGATCACGTCATCATCGCGAACGTGGGAACTCTCGCTGGCCACGTGACCGTCGAGGACTACGCCACGATCGGCGGCCAAACCGGAGTCGTGCAGTTCTGTCGGGTCGGGGCGTACTCTTATGTCGGCGGGCAGTCCGGGATCGAGAAAGACGTGCCCCCCTTCAGCATCGCTCTCGGCTCGCGTCCGATCACGATCAAAGGCGCGAACATCGTGGGCCTGCGGCGAAGGGGGTTCTCGGCCGAGACCATCCAGAAGATCAATGAGGCGATCAAGCTTTGGACTCGTCCCGACGTCCAGAAAGAGCAATGCCTCCTCGAGATCGAATCCCAATACGGCGAATGTCCCGAGATCCAGAGGTTCGTGCAATTCATCAGAAAGAGCGAGAGCGGCGTCGCGCGGTGAAGATCCTGATCTCGGCAGCCGAAACCTCCTCGGATATCCACGGGGCTGAGCTGCTGAAAGCCCTTCGCGAGCATGCGCCCGAAGGAGCGCGGATCGAAGCTTTCGGGATCGGAGGCCCGAAGCTTCAAGCGGAAGGGCTGCGCGCCCTGGTGGATGCGCGAGAGCTGCTCGCGATGGGATTCACGGAGATCATCGGTCGGATCCCCAGGATCGTTTCGGCTCTCGATCAGCTCACCGAAGCAGCCCAGCGCGAAAAGCCGGATGTTGCGGTGGTCATCGATTACCCGGATTTTCATTTCAGGCTCGCGCGCAGATTGAAATCGCTGGGCGTGCCGCTGGTCTACTACATCCCGCCGAAGGTTTGGGTCTGGCGCAAGGGACGGATTGCCGAGCTCCAGGAAAACTTTAGGAAGTTGCTTTGCATCTTCCCTTTCGAGGAGAGTTTCTACCGGGATTCGAAAGTACAGGCCACTTACGTGGGAAACCCTCTTATGGATGAGCTGCCCTTGGGCCTTTCGCGGGCGGAAGCTCGTGAGCGGCTGGGTCTTCAGACTTCGGATCATGTGCTGACCCTGATGCCGGGGAGCCGCTCTTCCGAGCTGAAGAGGCATATTCCCCTGATGCTGGAGGCGGCGGTGAGAGCGGCTGCCCGGCTGAGGTCCGCGGCCTGGTTGGGTGCCGAGGAAACGCTGAAGATCCTGATGCCCGTGCCGGCGACAGCCGATTTCGCTCGCGTTTCGGATTGGATCGAACGCTGGCAAGGGGCGAATTCGTTCCCCATCCTCGATATCCGATTCAGCCGAGGGAACTCGGCCGAAAGCCTGGTTGCCGCCGACGCGGCCTTGGTCAAGTCCGGGACATCGACTCTCGAGGCGGGCCTGCTGGGCTGTCCCCACGCGGTCGTCTACCGCCCGAGCTGGCTGAGCGCGCGCTTGTTTGAGATCCTCGTGCGTTATCGCGGGCCCGTCGGGCTGGTGAATCTGGTTTCAGGGTGGAAAGAGGGAGACCCGTACCTCGTGGAAGAGATCTTGTTGGAGGAGGCGACTCCCGATCGCTTGGCTGATGCGGCGGTCTCTTTATTGACGGATTCGAGGAAGCGGGAACAGCTGCTCAAAGGCTTTCGATCGCTCCGACAGAATCTGGAGCTCTCCGCAGAGGCGCCGCGACACAGCGTGAAGGCGGCATTGGAGATCTTGGAGGTTGCGTCTTGTCCTCGTTCCTGATCTGGAGCGCATCGGCGATCTGGTCCAGTTTGACGGCGATGATGAGGATCCTGATCGGCATCGGGATCCTTCGGCCCGCTCGTTTGCCGGGCAAAGTGATCAGCGTGGGGAATATCCAGGCCGGTGGAGCGGGCAAGACTCCTTTGGTCGCGCAGATCGCGCGCGAAGCCCGGGAGCGGGGCCTTTCCACTTGCATCCTTTGCCGGGGTTACGGCGGCGCGTGGGAAGATCGCGGCGGCCTGATCCGCCCGGGAGACGCCGAGAGCGATCCCGCGCTTTGCGGAGATGAGGCAGCGCTGCTTCATGATCTCGCGCCCGACGCTTATATCGGGGTGGGAGCGGACCGGGTGGCTCAGTACGAAAAGGCACGAAAGGCACTGGGGCGTCCCTTCGATGTGGTTCTTCTGGATGACGGGTTTCAGCATTGGAGGATCAGGAAGGACCTGGAGCTGGTCGCGTTGACCTCGGCCCGGCGGACTCAGATGTTCCATCGGGACTGGGGGGGCGCACTGAAGTTCGCGGACCTGGTGATCTGGACCAAAGGCGAAACCAGGCCTGGAGCGTCGGGTAGGCCGATGGTCAAGGCTCGCTATTCGTTCGACCATCGCGCGCGAGCCGAGAGAGAGGGATCGACGCCGCTCTGGCTCGTTACTGGATTGGCGGATGGCAAGTCAGCCCGTGGATCGCTCGAGTGCGCTGGCGTCAAGGTCGATCGGCACATTCCCTTTCCCGATCATGCCCGATATGCTGAGGGGATGGTGGCCGGTATCCTCGAGAGCGCGAAGCGCGCCGGGGCGATCGTTCTCATTACCGGCAAGGACTGGGTCAAATGGCGGAAGCTGGGCGTCGCACCTGACCAGGTGAAGGTGCTGGAGCCTCAAGTCGTATTCGAGGAGGGCAGGGATCTTTGGCTGAGAGTCTTGTGGGGCGAGTCGCCCTGAGCCTTTTGCGGCTGGCGTCGTGGGGCTATTATCTCCTGCCCAGACCGGCGCAGAGTCTTCTCGACGGCATCCTTGCCGCTCTCCTGCGCTCGGCCAGGGTTCGGGAGAAGGTGATTCGGCAGAATCTAGAGATCGCCTTCCCAGGGGAGGAGAATTCCCGCAAGCGCGAGAAGCTTCTCAAAGCCGCCTATTCGCACTTGGCCCGGCTGAGTTTCGAGATCCTTTTTCTTTTCGGCCCCATGAGGAAGTACGTGCGGAACCACTGCGAGCTCCAGGGATTTGATCACTGGAAGGAGGCTAAGAGCCGCGGCCGAGGCGTGCTCTTCCTGGCCAGTCACGTGGGCAACTGGGAGATCATGGCCGCGGTCGGCGCCCTGCACGGGATGGACATCTTATTGGTGACGAAGCTTCTCAAGCCAGCCTGGTTTCATCGCGGTATCGAGACCGGGCGGCTTCGTTGCGGGGTCCGAGGAACCTATGAGCCCCGAACCCTGAAGGACGTGCTTTCTCACTTGAAGAAGAACGGGACCGTGGGCTTCGTTCTGGATCAGTACGCGGGCCCGCCAGTGGGAGTTCGCGTTCCGGTTTTCGGGACTGCAGTGGGTACGAGCACCGCCCTGGCGACCTTGGCGAAGAGAACCGGCGCCATCGTTCTTCCCGTCGTGAATTACCGGACTCCCGGCGGCCGGTTGCTAGTCCGGATCGAGCCGCCCATCGAGTGGCTAGAGGACCACGATCCCGTTCGAGAGCTCGCTCGAAACACCGCGAATTACGCGAACAGGGTCGAGATCCATATTCTGGAGCATCCTGAGCAGTGGCTTTGGACTCATCGCCGGTTCAAAGGGAACCTTGAGCCGCTTCGAGAAGACGAGTGGTCCGACGGTAGGCCGCGGAAATAGGATCGCTCAACCTCCGGCACTCGACTTTCCGAAACCGATCTCCTACACTTTTAGCCTATGACTCGAGCCAGGCGTGCAATCACTATCTCCCTGATCGGTATCGTGTTGACGTCCTGCGCTGGCGGTTCCTTGAACCGCGTGAGCCCGACCGACTCTCTTCCCAGCGAGCTCGGCAAAGAGATGGCCGAGAAGTTCGAGGTTCGCGAGAGCGAGGTTCTGGCGACGCCAGCACCTGCGCCACCTGCTGCTCCAGTGGCCTCTCCTTCGGCCGTGGTCGCTGTGGCGAAGAAGAAGG
>CAYNDM010000114.1:2639-4152 GCA_964395265.1 uncultured Bacteriovoracaceae bacterium | reverse complement strand
GAAGAAGGCACCGGCGCCCTCGCCGAAACCTTTGCCAAAGAAGCCGACGGAGGTTTCGCCGGGACCTGTCGCGACCGCTCCCGTGCCTGCGGCGACGCCGAGTCCTGCGGCTGGTGGGTTTCAGTTTCCCTCCAGGAGGCCTCAGCGCGATCCGATCTGGCTGTCGGAGCGGCATATTTTCGAGGTCACCTACTTCGGAATGGTCGCAGGCGAGGTCAAGCTCGAGATCATGCCTCACAAGATGATCAACAACCGCAAGGTCTATCACGTGCATGGGCACGCAGAGAGCTCGAAGGTCTTCAGCCTCTTTTACAAGCTCAATGACACGATCGAAAGCTACATCGACTTCGAAGGGCTGTTCTCCCATCGGTTCCAGCTTCAGCTGGACGAGTCCAAGCAGACCAGGAATTCGATTGAGCTCTATGACTCCGAGAAGGGGCAGACTTTCTATTGCAATCGCTGGAATCACCATAAGAAGGGTTATGTCGAGCAGAAGGAGTTCTTTCCGATGGTGCCTTTCTCGCAGGACAGCCTCTCGGCGCTCTTCTTCATTCGGATGCAACCGCTGAAGACGGGGGATGTCTTCACGTTTCCCGTGATCTCTGAAGGAAAAAACTGGGATGCCGTGGTGACCGTCGTGCGCCGGGAGGTCGTCGACACTCCGATGGGCCGAAAGAGAGCGATCGTTCTCAAGCCCGAGACCAAGTATCAAGGAGTACTCAAGAAGCAGGGCGATAGCTTCATCTGGCTGACGGACGACGATCGCAGGACCGTGCTTCGCCTCGAGGCGAAAGTCAGGATCGGTACCGTGATCGCGACTCTCAAGGAGTTTCATCCTGGCATTCGCCCGGCTCAACACTAGGTGAGATGCGATGGTCAGGAAACCCGCACCCCCAGAGAAGATCCTCGTTCGAGCGCCGAATTGGATAGGCGACCAAGTGCTGGCCTATCCGTTCTTCCACTATCTGCGCAAGGCCTACCCCAAGGCGAGCATCACCTCGGTTTGCGTCGAGTGGGTGGATAACGTGCAGTTTCGAGGGCTGGTGGATGACGTGTTCGTGCTTCCGCGGCCGGTGAAGCACACGCTGGGCGAAAAGATCTCGCTGCTTGAGGAGAGCGCCCGGGCGTTGAAGAAGGCGGGACCTTGGGATCTCGGGATCTCTCTTCCCAATTCTCTTTCCGCTGCGTGGCTGCTTTATCGCGCCGGCGTGAAACGGCGCCGCGGCTATAAGGCGGACGGTCGAGGTTTCCTTCTCAACGATGGCGTCGTCTGGAACGCGGATCCAGGCAGGCACCGGTCCCAAGCCTATGTCGACCTGCTCCCCCCGGGGGCGAGACCGAAGTCCGAGGCGGTCAATTTTTGGGGAATCCCCGCTGAAAACGAGTTGGATCCTGATATCCCGGGTGAGCTCAAGGAGTTTCCCGCGAATCGGGACTGGCCCGCGGTGGAGAGGCTTGCGCTTCCGACGGGTCCTTATTGGGTGCTGGCTCCCGGGGCTACGGCCGAAAGCCG
>CAYNDM010000114.1:0-2629 GCA_964395265.1 uncultured Bacteriovoracaceae bacterium | reverse complement strand
ACCGCCAGCGGGACCCAGCCACCATCGTCGAACTTCGCGGCATTGGCGAGAAAGGTCGCCGAAGAGACGGGCTGGCCTGGCGTGATCGTCGGCGGACCGAAGGAGGCGGCCCTGGCGAGCGAGCTTTGCTCGGACGCTTCGGCGAGGCTTTTGGATCGCACAGCGAGAGGGGGGGTTGCGGCGATTACGGATCTCCTCAGGAACGCGCGGTTCACCGTGACGAACGAATCGGGGATGGCGCACGTCGCGTCCCTGTGCGGATCGTTCGTTCAGATTGTGTGCGGGGCCGCGGATCCGAGGCGAACGCGCCCGATCGGTCCTGGCCGGGTTCAAGTGGCGATCAACCCGGTGGAGTGCTGGCCTTGCGAACGTAACACCTGCGAACTGCAGGGGGCATCGCGGCTCCAGTGCCTGCGCGGGATACATGCCGACATGGTTTGGGAGGAGATCAAGCGTGGCATCCGATGGAAAGCTTGAAAACTGCGACCTGGTGCTCGAGCTCAAGGGCAAGCTGGATGCGTTGAGCGTCTGCCTCTCGCATTCGTGGGGCGGTTTGGAGCAGGTCGCTGCGAACGACGCGGCCGATGCCTCGCAGCTGGGCCTGAAGGTCCGAATGCTCTGCCTGGAGGGCAGCCCGATCCACGAAACGCTGTCCAAGCGCGCCGGTGTGGAGGTTCTGCCGTTGAATTTCCGGCCCAGGGACTATTTCGACTTCAAGCTCAAGCGCGAGCTGGACCGGCTTTGCGACGATGGGGTGAACCTGATCCACACCCATCAGACTTCGCTGCTGGGTTCGATCGTGCCGTGGCTTTGGAAGCGACCGCAGGTGGCGCTCCTGGCTTCCCGGCACATCATGAACAATCACGACAAAAGGAACTTCTTTCACCATGCGATCTACCGAAGGCTGGATGCCCTGATCGTGATGAGCCAGACCTTGCGACGCAATGTCCTCGATACGCACCCACTGCGGGATCCCCAAGTCAAAGTGGTCAACTTGGGCCTCGATTTCGATCGCTTCGATCCAGCCAAAGTCGATGCGACGAGGCAGCGCGAGGCCTGGAACGCGGATGCCGAGACGCTGGTGATCGGCCTGGTTGGAAGAATCGATCCGGCCAAGGGGCAAGACACGTTCATCAAGGCGGCGGCCGGACTGATCAAGAGCATGAAGGGCAACCCCAAGATGAAGTTCATCATGGTGGGAGAGGAGACGCTGGGGCGAGCGTCCGAACATCTCAAGCAGCTCAAGGCGATGGTCGCCCAGTTCAGGCTCGAGGAGCACGTCGTGTTCGCTGGGTATCAGGAGAACATTCCTGAAGTGATGCGGGCTTTCGATATCTTCGTGATGCCGTCGCGGCAGGAGGCCTTCGGTCTGGTGGCGATCGAGGCGATGGCCATGGAGTGCCCGATCGTGATCTCGAGCGGCGGGAGCGCCGACGAGATCGTGGGGAAGGAGGAGTTCGGGCTCCTGGTCCGGCCGGAAGACGCATTCGATCTTCAGCGGCAGCTCCGGGTCCTGATCGACCAGCCCGAGGCACGGAAGAGGATGGGAAAACGCGCGCGCGAGCACGTGCTGAAGTTCTATGATCGCCGGGTGCGCCTGCAGCGGACACTGGATCTCTATAGCCGAGCGCTGTACCGCAGATCGCTGGTCTAACCGAAGCCGCCCGTCGAGCCGGTCGCTGCCTGAACCAAACCGCTCGTCGCTCTCAAGGGCGCAACTGACGTCAACGCTGGCAGTCGAGACGCTTGCTGGGAGACGGTTTTTGATAGAATCATTCGGTTTTTTTTGGACGTCTCAATTAGATGCGATTTGAAGTGTAGAAATCGTCGAAAAGCTGGGCTTTACCCTTTGACAAGAACCTCCCCGAGTCTTTATATCTTTGACCCAAAGTGTCGCAATTCTAAGGCGATGCGGGCAGCCTGATTCGTCGATTATACGCCGCCAGGTTGTCAGGTGAGCTCTTCTAACCATACTGCTTTGCGGTATCGAAGGGCCCCTTGCCTGTGACCCAGGCGAATTAGGAAAGGCAAATCATTAACAGATGGTAACTAAGCAAACCGCAGAAGTGGGAAGCTCGAAGAAAGCTCTCCCGAAAAATCAAAGCTGGATGGATCAGTTCGCTGATTATACCGGCCCGGAAGAAGACATGACCGCCGGTGGCGACGACGAAGAGAGTTTCGCGGAACTCTTCGAAGCCTCCCAGCAGCAACAGGAAATCAAAGAAGGCGAAGTCGTCGACGGAACCGTCGTCGGCCTGAGCCCGGACTACGCGACCGTCGACATCGGCTATAAATGCGAAGGTCTGGTGCCCCTTCAGGAGTTCAAGGATGCTCAAGGCGTCGCGCACGTGAACGTCGGCGACGTGATCAGCGTTTATCTCGAGCGCATGGAGATGGACAACGGCTTCATGCTCCTTTCGAAGGACAAGGCCGAGATCATCCGCGCATGGGATGAGATCTCGCAGGCTTGCGAGAAGGACCAGCTGGTCGAAGGGACCGTCATCGCGAAGGTGAAGGGCGGTCTCTCGGTCGACATCGGCGTGAAGGCATTCCTGCCTGGCAGCCAGATAGACACGAAGCCGGTCAAGAACCTCGACAAGTTCGTCGGCAAGCGTCTCAAGTTCAAGAT
>CAYNDM010000113.1:0-8972 GCA_964395265.1 uncultured Bacteriovoracaceae bacterium | reverse complement strand
CTTGCACCCCATGCAAGTGCGCTAGCCAGGCTGCGCTACGCCCCGACACACTCGCAACCTAGCTAAGGCTGCATCTCAAGTCAAGCTGGGGAGAAACTGAAAAGCCGCGAACTTAGAAGTTCGCCACGAACCCGGGCCGCGCCAAAGCCGCAGTCACCTGAGCCAACGCCAGCCGTTCGCGTTCGGTTCCGTCGATGATCTCGAAGTTGTCCGGATTGCGGAAGATAGCCGACAGAAGCTGGCTGTGCAGGTCATGTCCGGCGCGATGGAGGCGAATGTAGCCTTGGATGGCGATTCCCGCCAGCTTGAAGTCCCCGAGAGCGTCCAGCACCTTGTGGCGAACGAATTCGTTCGGATAGCGAAGCCCGCCCGGATTGATCACGCGAGCATCGTCGACGACGATCGCGTTTTCGAGAGAGCCGCCCTTGGCTAAGCCCTTTTGCTTCATGGCCTCGACATCCTTGAGCAGGCAAAAAGTGCGCGCGGCCGAGAGCTCGCTGAAATCCGTCTTGCCCTCGACGTAATGAAATTCCTGATAACCAATGGCCGGGTGGTCCCAATCCACGGTGCCGTGGACTTCGAATCTCCCGGAAGGCTCGGCAACCGCCCACTTCTCCGCCAGCTTGAGTTCCACGCGGCGGCGAAGAGCCAAATAGGGCCTAGGCGTGAACTGAGTCACGATCCCGGCGTTTTCAATCAATTCGCAAAGAACTACGGAACTTCCATCCAGGATCGGAATCTCTGGTCCGTTGACCTCGATCGTCGCATTGTCGATGCCCATGCCCTGAAGAGCGGCAAGAACATGCTCGACCGTGCTGACAGTGACTTTTCCCACTCCAAGAGTGGTAGCCAGCTGGGTACTCACGACATTTCGATAATGGGCTGGGATTGCCGGAGATTCGGGAAGGTCCGTTCGCAAGAACGAGATCCCCTGATTGGGTCTGGCGGGCAATATCTTCAGCTCAACTTCCTGTCCGGAGTGGAGTCCAATTCCTTGAGTCCTAACCGCGCGCTCTAGCGTCCGCTGAAAATTCATAGTGCTCCTTGCTTCCAATTCATGGAGCAAGGCGTATGCCCACCCAATCAACCTTCGATCCCATATCTGAGCTACTGAGGATGGCGCTTTGATTATCCTTTTAAATCAGTAATTAACAGGATTGACTCGGTGAGTCTATAAAATTTCTACAAATCGTCATTTCTCTTAGATTGTGTGATTAAACACACAGAATCCCATCGAAACTGTGTGGGATTTTAGACACACTCCGATTCGCTCAAGTCTTGGGAAGGTCGAGTAAAAGAGGATCCGAATGGGGGTCTTTCTCCCATGCGACCGAGAGATGCTCGTACGCGATCCGGGTCGCTACCCTCCCGCGAGAGGTCCGCTGAAGGAACCCCTCCTGGATCAGGTAGGGCTCGTAGACATCTTCGATGGTATCGCGCTCTTCTCCTATAGCAGAAGAGATCGTGTCGATCCCGACCGGACCTCCGTCGAATTTGTGGATCACAGTCAAAAGGAGCTTTCGGTCCATGGGATCCAACCCCCGGTCATCTACCTCGAGAAGCTCCAACGCGGCCCTCGCCGTAACGCGATCCACGGCAGGGTTGTCCTTTCGAACCTGAGCGTAATCCCGCACGCGCTTCAACAGCCGGTTAGCGACTCGCGGAGTCCCGCGCGAGCGCTTCCCGATTTCGTTGGCACCCGAAGGATCCAGCTCCACATTCAAAAGACGCGCGGAGCGCAGGACGATTTGCTCGAGCTCCTCCACGGGGTACAGATCCAGCCGCATCTGGACCCCGAAACGATCCCGAAGCGGGCTGGACAGCAAGCCCGTGCGTGTCGTGGCCCCGACCAGCGTGAACTTCGGGAGATCCAGGCGCAAAGTCCGGGCGGCAGGCCCCTGGCCGATGATGAGATCGAGCTTGAAATCCTCCATCGCCCCATAAAGGACTTCTTCGATAGTTTTCTGGAGCCGATGGACCTCATCGATGAAAAGGACATCGCCGGGCTGCAAATTGGTCAAAATCGCCGCAAGATCCCCCTTTTTCTCGACGTTTGGCCCCGTCACCGTATGAATCTGAGTGCCCATCTCATGCGCGATGATATGAGCAAGGGTAGTTTTGCCCAGTCCGGGGGGCCCCGCCAGCAGGACATGATCCAGGGCGTCTCCGCGCTGTTTGGCCGCTTCGATGAAGAGCGAAAGGTTCTCTTTCACCTTCTTTTGGCCAATGTACTCGCCGAGAACCTCGGGACGCAGGCTTTTCTCGTTCCCCGAAGCCACGCCCGAGCGCAGAAAATCCTCTTCCTGTTCTTCCGACCCGATGAACGGGCTGATGATTCGCTCCACGTTTTTGTCGCTCATCGATCCCCCTAACCCAGCTGCTGCAAGGCGCTTCTGATGATTTCCTCGACCCTTTTGGGCGGCTCAGCGAGCTCAGACACCACTCGCTGCAGAAGCGCATTGACCTCTTGCTCGCGATACCCCAAGCCCAGGAGCGCGTCCCTGGCGTCCCTGATCAGTTGATTACCGCCCGTCACTTTGGCTTCGCCCACGGCACCTCGGCCGGACGTCGCGCCGGCAGGCGCCGTCACCGTCTTGGGAAGAATGAGATATCCCTCCTCGACTTTTTTTCGAACTGCGTCTTTGAGCTCGAGGACCATGCGCTCGGCGGTCTTTTTGCCGATTCCCGGCAACTGGGTCAGAGCGTCCTTGTCCCCGTCCATGACGGCGCGGATCAGCTCCGGCGGCTCCACTTTGGAGAGCAACCCGACGGCGACCTTGGGACCGATGCCCGAAACGGTCAGAAGCGTCAGGAACAGCTCTTTTTCCGTACGCGAAAGAAACCCATACAAGTCCAAGGCCTCTTCGCGCACATGCGTGTGAATGAAGAGCTCGACGGACTGGCCTGTCTTCAAAAACTCGTAAGCGGGACTTGCGGGGGCCTGAACGGCGTATCCAACCGCTCCAGCGGCTCCACCGACCGCCACGAGCAATCTCCCATCCGAATTCTCGATCACCTCGCCGCGCAAATATCCGATCATCGTCCTGCCTCTTGATCACCGCTTCTTGGGCGCTTGGGCCAAGTGGGTAATCCCCACGGCTTCCGCCAAAGAAATTTTCTTCTTCCTGCCTCGACTCACTCCCGCGACGCTCGAAGCAAGCTCAGCGCGGGCCAAGGAAGCTCTTCCGGAATTTGCTATCCTATAGGCGTGACAGATGGCAAGCGCGAGCCCGTCCGAAGCATCCGAGGTCGCGAACGTCTGTTTTCCGAGGATCATCTGGACCATTCGCGCCACCTGGTCCTTATCCGCCTGCCCATGGCCGACTACCGCCGCCTTCACTTCGCTGGGACTGTACTCATGGATCTGCAGGCGATGAATCGCCCCAGAAAGCATCGTCGCTCCGCGAGCCTGTCCGAGCTTGAGCGCGGAAACCGCGTTCTTCGCGAAGAACACTTTCTCGATCGACATCACCGAAGGCCGAAACTTCTCGATCAGCTCGGATAGCCCCAAATGGATCGAAAGCAGCCGCGCCTCGAGCGGTATGACCGCCCGTCCGCCTGTATTCGACAGCCTGAGCGTTCCGTGCGTGACGTGCCTGAGCTGATTGCCGACCAGATCCACGATGCCGTAGCCTGTGAGCCTTGAGCCCGGATCGATGCCGAGGATGCGAACGACCGCCATTGGCATCCAGTGTAGTCCTAAGCGCTTCTGATTGAAAGCCCGGGGCCTGCCCGGGGCCGGAAAAACCCTGGGCCAAGCGGCCGGGCGACGATTCAGGCCTCAAGTGCCCGATCGTAAACCCGATAGACTTTCGTCCTCTCGCCGCACATATGCTGCAAGGCGCGATTCATGGCTGCATTGTCCTCGAGGATCCAGGAAGCCTCTCCTACCGGATAGCCTTGAGCAGGACCGCGCTTGAGGTATTCCGTGTATAGCAGCGGGCCAATGCCGGCTTCTCGATACGCCTTCTTGATTCCCAGCGTGAGAATGCGGCATCGATTGATCGTCTTCTTGCGTCCCGGGCCCTTGAGGTTCCAGAGCAGCTTGAAAATTCCGAAGGGAAAAAGCTTACCGTCGTGCACTTTCTTGAAAGCCTGATTCACATCCGGTAGCGTCAACGCGAAACCGGCGATCTCCC
This sequence comes from uncultured Bacteriovoracaceae bacterium, assembly GCA_964395265.1. Classification (GTDB taxonomy): domain Bacteria; phylum Bdellovibrionota; class UBA1018; order UBA1018; family UBA1018; genus CAYNDM01. The sequence goes on along the minus strand of CAYNDM010000113.1, from coordinate 4,833 downwards.
CTCTCACTTCGGCGACAAGTAGAAGCTCAGGGTCCACGATGGCTTTCATGTCCTTCGCCATATGCCTGAACTCTTCGGGACTCATCGGAACAAAGCCCCAGTTGGACTCCCAAGCATCGTTATAGACTTCGAGGATCCGATCCACCTCTTGATCGAAGTCGCGCATCTTGATCGTGCGGAAACTGACATTGCCCCTTTGCTTGAGGCGCTCGGCCTGGGCGACAAGCCGATCCGAAAAGCGTGCCTTTCGTCCATCGATCTCGTACGCGTAAAGGTCCTTGGCTTTGCTGAGTCCCCATTTCTCGAGAAGCCGGGGATAATAAGTGGGATTATAGGTCATCATGACCGAAGGAGAGTCATCGAAGCCCTCGACCAGCAAACCGACTTCATGATTGGTACTGGGGTTCATAGGCCCCCTAAGAGTGCTCATACCCCGCGACCTAGCCCAATCCGCGACCGTATCCAGCAGCTGATTGGCCAGCGCTTGATCGTCGATGCTTTCGAAGAAGCCGAAAAACGCCGTACGTTCCTGATGAAATTTATTATGAGCATCGTCAACGATCCCGACGATGCGACCTACGACCCGGTCTCCTTCGGTCGCGATCATAGGAATCATGTAGGCGTGCTTGAAGAACGGATTTTTGTTCACGTCCAGGAGGTCGCGAACCGCCATTCGAAGCGGCGGAACCCAATTGGGGTTATCCTTGTAGATCGTCCAGGGAAGCCCGATGAACGCGTCCCAGTCGGCTTTGGTCTCGACACGCTTGATTTGGTACTTGGATTTCGCAGCCACGGTCCCCACCCTCGTCAAGCTCGACCGTTCAAGCCATCAGGCTGGAGGTCGAAGCGGGAGCACTCCTCACTCCGAAGTGAACCTGCGCCAATCGCGCGAGCTCATCCCGGCGAGCGCCGTCCCTGACGATGCCGAACTCGTTACCCAGCTTCTCCAGCACTTCGAGCACGTAGTCGAGGTCCTCGCGAGTGTGGGATGCCATGTAGCTGGTACGGATCAGCGCGCATCCGTCGGGCACCGCCGGTTTCACTACTGGCGTAGCGAAGACGCCGTTTTCGTAAAGTTTCTGAGCGAAAGCGAAAGCCGAGAAATCATCCCCGACTAATAGTGGAATAATCGGCGTCTGGCTGTTCAATGTATTGTAGCCGATGCGCTCGAGCTCGGTTCGCATGTAGGAGGCGTTCCTCCAGAGATTCTGCAGATGCTCCGGCTCTTCTTCGACGATGCGGAGGCATTCGAGCACCGTGCCGGCCGCGGCGGGCGGCATGGCGGCGCTGAAGATAAAGGGGCGGGACTTGTGCTTGATGTAATGAATCACGTCCGCGCTGCCCGCGACGTATCCCCCGATCGAAGCAAAGGACTTGGAGAAGGTTCCCATCACGAGGTCCGCCTTGTCAGGCATCCCGAAATGATGGGCCGTTCCTTCCCCTTTCGGGCCCAGAACGCCGAGCGCGTGGGCGTCGTCGACGTAGATGCGGCAGTTGTATCTCCCGGCCAGGTCGACAACCTCCGGGAAGTTCAGGATGTCTCCGGACATCGAGAAGACTCCGTCAGCGACGATCAGGGCCCCATCGTATTTGCCACGCGTGCCGATCAGAACTCGCTCGAGATCAGCCATGTCATTGTGGCGGAACTTCACGGTATCTCCCATCGACACCCGCGTGCCTTCAATGATGGAGGCATGATTCTCGCGATCGCAGTAGATCACGTCGTTGCGGCCCACGATCGACGACAACGCACCCTGATTGGAGAGAAACCCGGTGGCGAAAACCAGGCAGGCTTCTTTACCCAGAAACCGCGCCAAACGCTCCTCGAGCTCTTCATGAAGGACCAAATTGCCGTTCAGGAATCTCGAGCCGGTGCAGCCCGTGCCGTACTGATCAATCGCCTTCTTAGCCGCTTCCTGAACCCTAGGGTGATGGGTCAGTCCCAAATAGTTGTTTGAACCGATCATCACGCGACGTTTGCCGTGAGTGACGACGGTCGAACCCGAAGTCGATTCGATTGGCCTGAAGAAAGGATAGACACCTGCTGCCTGTACTTTTTTTGCGTCTTCGAAGTTGCGGCACTTGGTGAAAAGATCCGATGTGCTCATAAATACGTACGACTCCCTTTCAAAAGGCCAGATTCGAGCTGGGCCACTTCTTTTGTCGTGAAGAAACCAACTAGTAGCATCGGGCACTAATAGGGTCAATTAAATTGGGAAGTTAGCTACGCGGTCATTTTTACTCAAGTTCCTATAAAAAATGCCGATACGAACTAAGAATGAGCTGATTTTTACCCAGGGCCGCTCGCTGGGCGCGAGGGCGGTCGCTTGGGACCTTCTCGGCAGAAGGGTGCTTGCTGTACGTGCTTTCAAGAATCAGTGCCGCGCTCTCGAAGTTCGTTTCTCCGATCAGAACCGCCGCTTCGAGCTCCGCGACCGGCAGCAAAGAGCGCGAAAAAAACCCTTTCGAAAGATTCGATCCCAAAAAACGGGAGAATAAGGACGATTCTCATCAAGGGAAGAACGAGCACGCGACCGCGACGCTCAAGGCGGTTCCTTCACCGCAGGAGAGCAGCGCGAGCGAGCCCAAAACCCAATCCGCCGAGGAAGGCAAACGAGGAGGAACGCTCCTTCACCTGTTCGGGTTGATCCGGCAGTCGGGCTCTCCCATGGCCAAGCAGAAGGCTCAGCTTGCCTACCGTGACGCTCAAAAGCGGCAGAAAAAGAATGTTCGCTTCCGCAAAGGCACGATCATCGACGAAAAAGCCGGATAATCGGCCGAGTCAGGCGTTTTGCCCTGTCTTGAGAATGTAACCAGCCCCATACACGGTCGTCAGAGCGCAGTTGAATCCTTTGATCTTCTTTCTCAAGTTGGCCACGTGGGTATCCACGGTCCGATCGGTGACCACGGCATCAGGCCAGAGATCCCCGAGCAGTCGATTGCGATCGATGACCTCATTGGGATGTTCGATGAAGTATCGGAGAAGATCGAACTCCAGCTGAGTCAGCTTCACAGGGACATCATTCACGAAAACATCGAGCGCCTTGGGATTCAGTCGCAGGTTGCCGACCGAAATCTCCGAATCGTTCTTTTCCGTATACGCCTGTCGACGTACGCGCGCGTTCACTCTGGCGATCAACTCACGGACCTGGAACGGTTTGGTGATATAGTCATCGGCCCCGATATCCAGCCCCTTCACGCGGCTATCCAGGCTCGACGCTGTCGTCAGCATGATGATGGCTAAGTGACGGGTTTTCGGCTGCTCCCTCAAACGCTGGCAAACCTCGAAGCCGTCCATATCGGGCATATTCACGTCTAGAAGAATCACATCCGGTTGATGCTGGATCGCCAACTGAATGCCTTCGCGCCCGGAGCTCGCCATGATGGGCTCGAAATGGCTGCGCAACATGTCCGCCAGAAGGGTAAGATTCTCGGATTCGTCGTCGATGATGAGTACTTTCTTCATAAGATGTTCGAGAGCTGAGTTTCAGCGCCTCTCATCCTACAAAATTAAGTACGAAGTCTCAACTGATTCGCTCAATATCCGCGCCTAGTTGCCTTAACTTTTCCTCGATCTTTTCATAGCCACGATCCAGGTGATAGATGCGGCTCACCCACGTCTCTCCTCTGGCACAAAGCCCGCCCAAGACCAGGCTGGCGCTGGCCCGCAGATCCGTGGCCATGAGCGGAGCTCCGGTCAGCTGGGGCACTCCGCGAATCATAGCGGTTTTTCCGCGGATCGTGATGTCGGCTCCCAAGCGAGCGAGCTCGGGAACGTGCATAAACCGGTTCTCGAAAATGTTCTCGGTCACGAGCGACGCTCCATCGGCCACGGCCATGACCGCCATGAACTGAGCTTGCATGTCCGTGGGGAACCCCGGATACGGAGCGGTAGTGATATCGGTGCCGCGAGGCCGATAGAGCGTCGCGAGTCCGATGCTATTCTCTCCCCGAGTGATCTTCGCTCCCGACTCCTCAAACTTGGCGAGAGCGGCCTCGAGGTATTCAGGCTTGATGCCTTCGACAGTGACAGTGCCATGGGTCGCGAACGCGGCAGCGAGAAAAGTGCCCGCCTCGATGCGATCGCCCATGATCTGATAGTCGCAACCCGAAAGGGCGGGCACTCCCTGGATCCGGATCGTTTCGCTCCCGTCGCCCTCGATTTGGGCTCCCATAGCGCGGAGCGCGCCGGCCAGATCCACGATCTCCGGCTCTCGCGCGCAGTTCTCCAGAACGGACTCTCCGTCTGCCAGTACCGCCGCCATCATCACGTTTTCGGTGGCCCCCACGCTTGGAAAATCGAATGTCACGCGATTCCCCTTGAGCTTCTTGGCTCTGGCGATCACGTACCCCTGATCGAGTTTGACTTCGGCGCCCAATCTTTCCAGGCCGCTCAAGTGCAGGTCGATCGGCCTGGCTCCGATCGCACATCCTCCAGGCAAGCTAACTTTAGCTTGCCCATATCTTGCCAGCAGCGGACCGAGCACCACCACGGAAGCACGCATGGTCCTGACCAGATCGTAAGGCGCCTCCTGGGTAACAATGTCCTTGGCCTCGAGCACGACCGCGTTCCGCTCCCAATGCTGCTCGGAAACAGCTCCCATATTCTCCAGCAGCTTGATCACGGTCTTGATATCCTGCAGCTGCGGGACCCGCTCGAAGCGGCAGGGCTTCTCTGTCAGCAAAGCCGAGATCAAAATCGGCAATGCGGCGTTCTTGGATCCGCTGATCCGCACGTTCCCTTGAAGTGGCTTGCCCCCTACGATCCTGATCTTGTCCATGTCTCCACACTCCGGCTCCCGGTCGATTGCCTCATGCCAACTTGGCTACGAG
>CAYNDM010000112.1:6911-9017 GCA_964395265.1 uncultured Bacteriovoracaceae bacterium | reverse complement strand
GAAGTACCCTATATTCGCTTTCGAAGCGAGCGATCCCCCGGCATCGCCCAAAACGGGAGACCCCAGTGATGAGCGAGACTGCTTCAGGTCCGGATAAGAAACCCCGATGCAAGTGGTGTGTCACGACGCCCGATCTTCTGGACTACCATGACCGGGAGTGGGGATTTCCCGTGAAGGACGATTACCGCCTTTTTGAGAAATTGAGCCTCGAAGGCTTTCAATCAGGCCTGAGCTGGAGAACGATTCTATCGAAACGCGAGGCATTCCGAGCTGCGTTCGATCGATTCGACTTTAACAAAATCGCCAGATTCACCGCACGCGACGTAAATCGTCTGCTCAAAGATGAGGGGATCGTCCGACATCACGGCAAAATCGAGGCTGTCATCAATAACGCGAAACGAGCGAGGGAGCTGATCAAGGAGGAAGGCTCCCTTGCAGCATTCATCTGGCGCTACGAACCTGACAAGAGCCGACTCGCGAAACCTCAGACCGCATCCGTCTCTCCTGAGTCGATCGCCTTGTCCAAGGAGTTGAAGAAAAGAGGCTGGAAGTTCGTCGGACCGACCACCATGTACGCCTTCATGCAGGCGATGGGCTTGATCAATGATCATGTCGATGGCTGCATCATCAGGGCCAAGGTCGAGCGCGCTCGCGCGGTCTTCAAACGATAGATCAATTCCTGAAGGCCGGATTTCATCCGGAGAACTGCTTAAACAGGATGTACCCGCCCATGACCAAGACAAACCAGCCAAACGCCGGCTTGAGCTTCGATCCCGGAACCACTCGGTTCAGGGCGGAACCAACGAATATCCCCGCGGTCGCGATCGCTGAGAAAACCAGCAAGAATGTCCAGTCGATCTGAGCGTCAGGCCTCAGATCCCCCAGGAACCCTAAAAGCGACTTAACGGCAATGATCAGAAGTGAGGTTCCGACTGCCTCCTTCATCGTAAGGCCGGCCAGGAGAACCAGCGCCGGAATGATCAGAAATCCACCACCTGCTCCGACAAGTCCCGTGACTCCTCCGACGATCAACCCCTCGAGCGCGACCAACGGAACCTTGACCTTTTTTCGTCCGATGGGAGACTCCGAATCCTGCTCTTTTCGCTGGTCACGAATCATCGAGAATGCGGCCATCAGCATGACGATGGCGAAAATGCCCATGATGAGAATATCGCGGGTGATTGCGACCGCCCCCAACGTGAATACCGTCTCAGGAATCGCAGGGATGACGTACTTGCGAACCCCAAACACACCCAGAAAGGACGGAACGGCGAAGGCCCCGACCATATCAAAGCGCACGAGCCCTCGCCTCATGAAGGTGAGCGAACCGACCAGGGCCGTCAGCCCCACCACGAAGAGCGAATACGCCGTCGCCAGGACGGGAGAGATCCCGAAAAGATAAACAAAGATAGGAACCGAGAGGATCGATCCGCCTCCTCCGATCAGCCCAAGCGAGATCCCCATCAATACGGCGCCAATATAGCCTAAGATCTCCATATCAGATCCAGAGGCTCACACCTGGTTGGGTCATATTCATGACTAGATCTGAACGAATATGCATGATGAATTCAATCTAATATTTTGACCTTGAGACAAGCTGCCCCGCTCCCGAGTCATGCCGGACCTGGAACTTCGCTCAACTCTTCTATAAGGGGGAATAGGCGCTGCACAGCCGTTGCAATCTTGCAGACCCAAGAAGGAGATGCAGCTATGCCTCGATTGCTGATCGCTTACGCCACGCGCGAGGGACAAACCGCGAAGATCGCCAAGTTCATTGCCGAAGAGTTGAAAACCTTAGGGCTGGAAACAGACCTCTTTTCAGTCGAACAGCTACCGAAGAGCCACGACCCGAGTCGCTATGACGGGGTTTTGCTCGGGAGCCCCATTCACGCCTCTCATTTTTCGGCGCCCTTGGTCGAATGGGTCAAGAACAATGCACGCGCCCTCTCGTCCAAACCCAGCGCTTTTTTCTCCGTCTGTTTGGGAATTCTCCAAAAGGACGAAGGCGTCCAACAGCATGAAAAAAGGATCGTTGAGAATTTTCTTTCGGATTCCGGCTGGCAGCCCACTCGTTGGACGATCCTGGCTGGTGCGCTTCCCTACACC
>CAYNDM010000112.1:0-6901 GCA_964395265.1 uncultured Bacteriovoracaceae bacterium | reverse complement strand
CCCTACACCAAGTACGGGTGGCTCAAGCGAATGATCATGAAAAGGATCACCAAAGCCGCAGGTGGAGATACCGATACCAGCCGGGACTACGAATACACCAATTGGCAGGACGTCAAAGCCTTCGCGCGGGAACTCGCCGACGAGATCCGCCGACCTCCTGCCCTAAGGAGCGGGCCTCCTAGAGAACCCGGTCACAAAGCCGCCGGGACGGCTTGACGCTTTGCCACTTCTCGACGGCTGCCCGAGAGCCTTCTAAGGAGATCACGGCCTGAGGCCCAAGGCGCGAGGTCGCCACCCGGGCGATGGAATCCTAACAAGTCGGAACCAAGACCGGGATACCTCAACCGACTGATCGAACTACCTAGCTATTCGGTCTGTATTCCAAGATAGCGATAAAACGCGTCCGAACTGGCCTTGCGTCCCAGGAACTCTTCAAGATGAGTCAATGAGTCACGCATATTCCCCGACTCAAGTATGTTTTTGCGGTACCGCATTCCTTCCTCGGGATTCAAGAGCCCCTTCTCCTCGAAACGCGTAAACATGTCCGCTGAGTAAACCCCTGACCAGAGATAGCTGTACACCCCGGCATCATACCCTCCCATCAGGTGAACGAAACCGGCCTGATAACGCCCCCCCGGCAAAGGATCGATGCCCGATATTTCTCTATAGAGACGATCCTGAATCGCGGTCGTGTCCACCGGCCCGGAAGTCATGTGATAGATCATATCCATCAGGGCAAGCATCAGCTGGCGGGTGTAGAAATATCCACGGTTGAAATCCCTGGCAGCAAGCATTTGGCTCAAGAGCTCATCTGGAAGTTTCTCTTCGGGGTTCAAGTAATGACCCGATACCGACGCCAGGATTTCCTTGGACCAAACCCAATTCTCGAACACCTGAGAAGGCGCCTCGACGAAATCCCGGGAGACTCTCGTTCCAGAAAGGCTTGCGAACGGAGCCTGCGTCAAAGTCTGATGCATGATGTGACCGAACTCGTGAAAGAGCGTCTCCACTTCCTCGTGATTGAGCAGCGAGGGTTTGCCATTTGCCGGCGGATTGAAATTCGAGACGATCGAGGACACCGGCTTTTTATAGCTAGTGCCGATTTTTCTCCCGCGAATCACCGTGAATGCGGCGGCATGGCCGTACTTGCCTGCACGGGGATACAGGTCCATGTAGAAATAGCTCAATCGATCACCACTGCTCGCGTCTCGAACTTCGAAGAGCTTGACTTGCGGGTGCCAGGTCTTGGCGCCCTTGATCTCGTGGAAAGTGACGCCAAGCAATCGCTGAAAAACGTCGAACATCCCTTGGATCACGGTTTCGGTGGGAAAGTACTCGCGGATCCGTTCCTCATCCAGGCTGAATTCCCGTTTCTTGATCTGGTAAGCGGCATAGTTGACATCCCATGCCCCCACTCGGGTAATGCTCGGGTCTTCTTCCCGCAGGAACGCGAGAAGCTTGTTCAGATCCGCCTGATTTCGCTGCGCCAGCTTGTCCTTCAGGCCATTCAAGAACGCCAGAGCAGTCTGGGCATCCTTGGCCATTCGACCGTTGATCCGATAGTCGGCCCAGGTTTCGAAACCCATGATACTGGCCACTTCCTGACGAACCAGGATCGCTTCCTCGAGAAGGCGCGTATTGGCTTCGGCCGCGCGGCTTAAATAAGCCCCCATCACTCTCTTGCGGGTCTCGACCTTTCTCGCGTTCTCACTGATCGGAAAATAGTCGGAGTAGTTCGCCGTAACGATATATCTTCCGTCGTCGCTCTTTCGCAGACGGGAAAGGATGCTCTCCGGCACTCCCTCGAGCTCTTCGGCAGTCAAAAGCACTCGCGTCTGATCATTGTTCAGATTGGCGTTGAACTGAGCCTCGAGCGAAGCAAGGCGTTGCTTCAATTCCTTCACTTTGGCGAGCTTCGCCTCATCCAGCCTCAGACCGTTGGTCTCAAAGTTCCGAAGGTGCTCATCATAGAGCCGCTGTTCCTCCTGCCCCTGAGGTACGGATCGGCGAATTGCCTCGTAAAGGGCCTTGCGCGTGAACACGTCCACGGTGAACTGTCCCACCTTTTCCTCACAGGCGAAGGATTCTGCCTGAAGCTCCTCCGAGGTCCCGACCACTCCCATGAAAGTCAGTGGATTGGTTTCTTCCTCGAGATCGGCTAGCGTTTCTTCGAATGCCAAAAGCGCGGAGCCCTGCTGAGGTGAGCTCATCGCCGAAACCGCTTCCAGCCGCTGACTGGCCTTAGCGATCGAGGCGTCGCAGATGCGAACCAGTTCTCCCACGGCATAATCAGAGCGAATCAGCTCGAAAGGCGGCACTGCCTGTACGGGGTTGCTCGCAACCCACCCCACCAAGACAAGAATTCCACCTGCGACCATAGTCCGATCCATCCGGATCTTTGCCATAACGTAACTCCTTTAAAAGATTTGCGCGGTGGCTATGCAAAATCGATGCGCGCCATTTCCTTTTACAAATCAAAAAATTAGATTGGAACAGTCAGGATTCCAGGCACGGATTGACTCCAGGTCACTCGCCGACTCAGGCTCCATTTGTCCAATCTTCACGGAAAAATCGCATCACTAGCACTTAATACGCTATGCGTCATTATTTTACTTCGAATTAGTCAGGGGCTATGGTACCCAAATCGGAGGACGACGATGCCAATCACCCCGCTCATCCTGGGGTCTGGAAGGGCTGGGCAGGCCGCTGCCAAAGCCCTCTCTTGCCTTTCTGTCATGGAGCCTGACCTGCAGGTTCGGCCTGCCCAATGGTTGGCCCGAGATATCGATCTCGCAACGGTGCCTGGAAAGCATGAGAATCCGATCCTGATCCTTTCCAATCCTCCAGGCCGGCACGCGCAGGACATCCTCAATGCGGATCGAGCTGGCTTCGCCCTCATTCTCGCCGAGAAGCCGAGCTGCGTGCGCCTTGAAGAGGTGTCGTTGCTTCGAAAAGTGCAGACCACGGTGGCAATCTTTCACGTGTACCGCCAGATGTGGGGTCCACAGACGCTGAAGGCACTGCTTGATCAGGACGAGTTGGGTGAGCTCGTCTCGATCGAGGGACGCTACTGGCAATCCTCGACCGCTGAGCGCGCTATCGCCAAAGTTCCCTTTCAAGCCGGAAGCTGGAAAAACGACCCCACGCTATCGGGACCATCCGACGCCCTTCTGGACATTGGAACCCATTGGATTGACCTGGCTTGCTATCTCAGAGGCAGAAGCCCCCGTCGTGTGCACACATGGAAGAGCTTCAAAAACGCCGAATCTTCTCACCGTGACAGTCACGTTCACGTCATCCTCGAATTCGATGATGAAGGGAGAGCCTTCGGCTCGATCTCGAAGACCACGCATGGCGCAAACAATGACTTTGAGATCAATCTGATTGGAACTCGGGCATCAGCCACATGGAATTTCCTCAACCCAGACGAGATCCTCATCGGCGAAGGAAGGGATCGAAGAATCCTGACTCGCAAAACGTCCGAAACGGGATCGCGGCAACCTCCTTTTCACGGGATGGGATGGTTGGAAGGCTATATCGAGATCACGAGGCAAGCTCTCAAAGAACGGTTTTCCGGGCAACCTGGGAATTTTCCTCGTCTGAGCTCCAATCTCGACATGATGGAAGCCATCCTGAGTGGATCCTGACGCCGCAGCTCCCTTGCGGCAAGAGTCACGCGACGATCCCCCGAGAATGGAAGATACGAACCCGAGAATGATCGAGCTCAATAATCATATTTTTATACCTAATCTATAGAAAATGCCGCGCCTACGCCATTCCACTGCACCTCTTTTCCCCGTCTTTCAAAGTCCAGTTCACGCCGACCAAGAAGTAAATCGAAAAAATTTATTAATTAACGCCATGTCTTATTGATCGCAGCACACCGCGAAACCACTCCGTCAAACAACAAACAGGACATCCGTTCTGGAAATTTTTTCCTACCAAACCGCAGCGGATACAATTCGGTTTCATCAGGAATTCCAATTTTTTCCATTCGATCTATTTATCCACTCACTAAAATAAAATATTAAGAAGGAGTGACTGCATAATGCGCTTATCAAGGATTGATTTGCGGACCAGAAAAAAGCCAGCCTTCCTGTATGCGATCCTTTCGATCGCTTTGGCGGCAAACCTATTCGCAGCGTGCCAAGGGCCATACAGGCTTCCATCGAAGTTCGCCTACTTTCGCGTGATGTGGAACGACGATGCATCGACCACCGCCACGATCGGATGGTCCTCGATGGAAAAGCCATCGAGCAAAGTGAAGCTCTACTACGATACCGTCGACCACGGAACTGAGTTCGCAAACTACGCGTTCTCCAAGTCAGTCGACTCGAAAAACCTCGCCTTTGACGTGAATCACGCCTTTTTCAGATTGAAGGGGCTCAAACCGCAAACCCGCTACTACTTCGTGGTCAGCGACGGAAGAGAGACTAGCGCTCGATACTACTTCGAAACGGCTCCGAACGACAGGGATTCGCGACTTTCCATCATCGCCGGGGGCGACTCCAGGAACAACCGCGAGCCTCGGCAGGCCGCCAACCTCCTGGTCGCGAAACTCAAGCCGCATGGGGTACTCTTCGGCGGAGACATGACCGACAACGGCACTGCCCTCGAATGGAAAGAGTGGTTCGAGGATTGGCAACTCACCTACGCCGACGACGGCCGCATCACTCCTGTCATGGTTGCCCGGGGAAACCACGAGTGGAACGACGCGATTCTCGTGAACCTCTTCGATACGCCAAAAGGGGTCTACTATGGCGTGAACTTGGGGGGCGACCTGCTTAGGGCTTATACTCTGAACTCCGAATCATCAGTGGGAGGAAAGCAGACCGACTGGCTGAAAATGGATCTGACCGCGAACTCTCACGTCACCTGGAAGGTCGCGCAGTACCATCGTCCCATGCGGCCACATATTCAATCGAAGAAGGAAGGCACGAAGCAATACACCTACTGGGCCTCACTGTTCTACGAGCACGGGATGAACGTGGTGGTCGAGTCCGACGCCCACACCGTGAAATCCACCTGGCCGATCCGTCCTTCTGACGAACCAGGCAGCAACGAAGGCTTCATTCGCGATGATGCACACGGGACAGTTTACGTGGGAGAAGGTTGCTGGGGAGCTCCGCTTCGAGACCCCAATGACCAGAAGCCCTGGACACGGGACAGCGGCAAGTTCAACCACTTCAACTGGATCTTAGTGGATCAGGAAAAAATGGAGATCAGGACAGTAAAAGTGGCCAACGCCGATGAGGTCGAAAGCCTCACGGAGGATACGCGATTCGCCATTCCAGCGAACCTGGACATCTGGACCCCTGAAAACGGAAGCATCATCACAATAAGGAAATAGCCGTGTCGACAGTCGCAAACCTGAAAAGGCCTGTCATGGTCCTCATGATCACCTGTGCCCTTTCACTGCTGGGATGGGCCCTGATCCACCTTTTTTGGGAAGTGCCCTACCGGACGTTTCTGTGGAGCGAAGCCTGGTTTTCTCCGATCGTCGAGGGCGTCTTCGGGATCCCATGGCGTGAATACGCGACGAGCTCAAAGGCGGAGTCCGCGACACAAAGCCTGATCCGGGCAATTGGCATATCCCTCCTTCTCGCTTCGCTCGGCGCTATCGCCGCTTGGGCTTCCGGTCGATCGAAACGGATTCACTATGCCCTGCCGATCGCATCAATCACCTTGTTCGCGGTAGCGCTGTCCAACTTCAAGGAGTCCGGGTTCCAGCTCGCCATGCTGATCGAGCATACCGCGCAAGTCAGCGCACCTCTGCTGCTCTTTCTCGCTATCCGCAACAAGGTGAGCGAGCGGAAGCTCCTGACCTTCGTTAAGCTTGCTATCGTGGGAACGTTCGTCGGCCATGGCCTCTACGCCGTCGGCTACTATCCCGTCCCCGGGACTTTCATAGATATGGTGATCTCGATCCTCAATGTCCAGGAGACCGAGGCGAGATCCTTCCTGATGTTTGCCGGGTGCATGGACTTCGCACTCTGCTTCGCGCTCCTATTCCCTTCGCTTGAAAGAGCGGCGCTCGTGTACGCCACCGTTTGGGGCACGGCGACCAGCCTGGCCAGGCCGTTATCCGAGATCTCCATGGGCTCACCGGCCTCCGACGTCCTTTACTGGGCGCTCGAATGCCTGAGTCGCGCCCCCCATGCCGGGTTGCCTTTCGTGGCGTTGATGCTCATCAGGCGTCGGCCCGCACTCGCGGAACCCAGCGCTCAGGAGTCGAGCACCACGACATGGTTCCGCAGCTCATCCAGGTCATCATGGGTTCCTGGGAAATGATCTTCGAGGATGCGGCCGCATTCGAGCACTGCCGCCTGCAATCCTGAACCCAGCTGACCTTCGCGAATCCTGTCGACAAGCTCGTCAACGACACGAATCCATGTGTCTTTGGACACCTTCTGGTGAATCGCTTGATCAGCCAGGATCTCCACTCGATGCTCAAGCATCGACACCAGGATCAACACCCCAGTCCTGCCTCGAGTCGCGTCCAATCCCATAGAATAAAACGCCTGGAGAGCCCGCTGCTTGACCTCCTCGTCCATCTTTTCATCGCTTAGAAACCACCTTTGAAACGCAGTGAACGAGCCCAATGCGTATCCAAGCCCAAGAGCGGGCAACTGCGCCCACAGGTACCAGATGGGGTTCAAATCAGGGATACTGATCATCAGAATCAGCGCGGAGAGGAGGTAAAAAGCGACTGCGAGCCGCCAGCGCGCGCCTGGGTAGCTGTCGCTTCGCCCGAGAACGACCGTGACGATCTCGCCGGATGTCCGCTTCTCCGCTTCGATGACCGCGGCTTCGATCCGCTTTCTCTCTTCAGGAGTAAGAAATCGATTCGAAAAGCTTGCCTTGTTCACCATCGTCCGCTCGCGCCTCCACCGGAGAACCC
>CAYNDM010000111.1:0-9070 GCA_964395265.1 uncultured Bacteriovoracaceae bacterium | reverse complement strand
CCCAATGGGGATCTTGAATCGAACCAGGAAGCGCGGAATGACGAAAAGGATGAAAATCAGAAACGGATACTTGAACACCGTTGCCGAAAAGAGATCGAGCATGGATTGGCTGACGCTCTGCATGTAATGAAAAGCGTATTTTGATTCCTGCCCGCCGTCAACCAAACGGAGCCGGGCATGCTGAATGCACGGCCTCTCGGGATGATCTCCATGGACTCAAGCGCAGTACGCGTAATCCTGGTCGCTTTCATCCTGGTGCTGATCAGCTGTTCGAGGAGAGAGGTCGCTCCTGAGCATAGCGGAAGCCAGCTGGGAGCTCAAACATACCGATGGAACGATGCCGCCGAAAAGACGAGCCAGGCAACTCAACGCAAGATCCCTTCCTGGGAAAAGTTCGAAGCAACACCGCCCCGCACTCACATCGAGGGCCAAGCCCCTGCCGAGAACTTCGACGTGGTAGCCGGACGAACGTGGTGAACCTCCAATCAGAGGCCCTTTGCCGCGCTCTTCGCGACTCCGGAGAGAAGCTCGAGCTGCTCAAGAACTCTCGCTCTGGACGTCCCACCGGAGGACGCGCGCCTCTCCACAGCGGTCTCGCAGCTCAATTCACGCAGGTAACCGGGCGTAAGCTCAGGAGCGTCCTTGCGTGCGTCCTCATCCGAAAGCTCATGGACCTGCAGCCCCAAAGCCTCGGCCCGCTCCACGAGAGCCGCGACCTGGCTGTAGGCCTCTCGAAACGGGACTCCAGCTTGGGTCAACTCGTCGGCGATCTCCGTGGCGAGGATGTGACCCGCTTGGGTCAGCTGCCTGGCCCGCGCAGGATCGGGCTCGAGCCCTCGGACGAACGGCGCGAACACCCGCAAGCAAAGAGAAAGCTCATCCCCTGCCCTCATCACCACCCCCTTGAGCTCGTGAAGGTCACTTCCGTAGCTCGTGGGCAGTTCCTGGAGCAGAAGTTACGCTTCATTAATCGAAACCAGGACGTGAGCGGACTTGCCGCGAACCAACTCGGCGACGTCCGGATTTCTCTTATTCGGCATGATCGAACTTCCCGTCGACCAGTCAGGCGGAAGCTTCACCAGGGACATGGCGCTCGATGCCCAAAGCACGCAGTCCTCGGCGAGCCGACTCAGATGCATACTCAAACGGGAATAAGCATGAAGAAGATCCAGACAGAAGTCCCGGTCCCCGACCGCATCGTACGAATTCAAAGGCGGGGCATGAAATCCCAGCTCAGCCGCGATCCTCTCGAGCGGGACTCGAAGCGGCGTGCCGGCCAGCGCGGCTGACCCCAGAGGCATCGCGCGCAGGGCGTTGTTCTTTGCGGCCCGCAATGACTCCAAGTCCCTGGCCAGCGCCCAGGCATGCGAAGCCAGGACATGGGAATGCCTGACCGGCTGTCCATTCTGCACGTGGGTCTGACCGGGAACGATGACATCGATGTCTTTGTCCGCCCTCTCGATCAGCGCGAGGATGAGCTCGGCCACCTCCTGGGCCTTAGCCCGAGCCTCGTCCGCGACATACAGCCTGAGCGTTGTGGCGATCAAATCATTACGCGATCGCCCCAGGTGCACCTTCTTGCCCAGGACTCCCGCCTGCTCGGTCACGAAGCGCTCGAGGTTCATGTGAATATCCTCGTCTTCGATCCTCCAAGCAAAATCGCCCGCGAGGATCCGCTCCAAAGCCAGGTCCAAGGCCGCCCTCACCTGCCCATACTCGTCGGCAGAAAGCGCTCCGATCTCCAGAAGACCGCGCGCCCATGCTTTTTGGACGCGAACCTCCTGGCGCGCAAGGCGGGCGTCCACTTCGATTCCTTGGGTGAACTCGTAGAGCTTCGCCTTCCCGCCCCAGTTTCTGTCGGTCCTCAGTACTCCCATTTCCTACCCACCTTGGCGTCCCGTCGTCCCGCGCGCCATTGACTGAAGCTGACAGTCTTGCAGTACCCTTCGGCGTACTTGTGCAATCCATGCTCGTCGTCTTCGAAAGTCACCATGCTTTCGTCGTAGAGGGCGAACGGGGACTGACGGCTGATCACGCGTGACTGACCTGCCTCGAGCCTGAGAGTGACCGTGCCCGTCAGTGTCTCGGAAGCCTTGCGGAAATAAGCTTCGGCCGCGACTCGGGACTCCGAATGCCAAAGACCATCGTAGATCAACTCGCCATAATGCGAGCCCAACTGGCGCGCCATGGTGAGCAGGCTGCGATCCCAGCACAAGTGCTTCAGCGCCTTGCAGGCTTGATGCAATAGGGTGCCACCCGGGGTCTCGTAGACGCCGCGGCTCTTCACCCCGTTGGCGCGCTCCTCGACCAGGTCCTGCACGCCCACGCCCACGGCTCCCGCAAGCGCGTTCAAGCGCTCGAGCAGAACCGCCGGTCCGAGGCTCTTGTCGTTGACTGCGACAGGAAGACCTCCTTCGAATTGAATCGCGACGCTGACCGAATCTTTCGAGATTTTCGCGGGGGGAGAGACCCACTCGTAGATCCGCTCGGGATCGTACTCGGCCGCGGGATTCTCGAGGATCCCACCCTCGCAGGAGCGATGAAAGAGATTCACGTCGACACTGTAAAGCTTCTCGGCCGAAGCCAGATCGAATCCCCGGGAAGCCAGATACCGAAGCAAGTCCTGCCTTCCCCGATAAGCCCAGACCTTCCAGGGCGCGATCACCTGCAGCTCCGGAATCAGGTAGGCCCAAGACTTCTCGAAGCGAAGTTGATCGTTTCCCTTCCCGGTCGCGCCGTGAGCGACCGCAGTCGCATTCATTTTCTTGGCGAAGCTTGCCATCCTCTCGGCGATCAAAGGCCGCCCCAGAGCCGTGCCAAGCAGGTAATCATCCTGGTAAGTCGCTCCCGCTCTCACCGCCGGAAATGCGAATTGAGAAGCAAACTGGTCTTTCAGGTCCTCGAAGATGAAATCCGCCGCGCCCAGTTTTCGGGCCCAAGCGTCCAGGTACTCGGCGTTGGGGGCGTTGCCCAAGTCAGAACAATAAGCGATCACCTCGGCTCCGTAATTCTCTTTCAGCCAGGGAATGATCGCGGACGTGTCCAGCCCACCCGAAAACGCGAGAAGAATTCGATTTTTGCTCATGGCACTCTCCATTTCTGCTCATGGGTTACTCACCCCACTTCTGCATGTTTATGCATACTAATGCAACAATCTAACCTTATAATGCAATATATTTGTGAATTAACGCTTGACTATGCATCCAACATGCATATTTATGCTAACTATGAAATCAACGAACCGGAGGTCGCCTCATCAGGCATCGCAGACTCATCCTCACGAGGTGGCTATCGTGGGCGCACGCGGCTACTCGGGCGCCGAGCTCGCCCGCCTTCTTCTCCGGCATCCGGAAACGGAGCTCAAATCCGTGTTCGCCACGGACGCGAATTGGAGCCTTTCAGAGCTCATCCCAGGGCGTCTCGCCGCCGAAGTCGACGCTCTTCCGATTTCAAAGCTCTTCGAGCGCTCGTTTCAGACCGTCTTCCTCGCGACTCCCGCCGAAGTCTCCCTCGAGCTCGCTCCGCGACTGCTTGCCCGAGGGTCGAATGTTATTGATCTCAGTGGGGCCTTTCGGCTGACGCCCGAGGATTTCAAGCAGTGGTATGGCCTGGTTCATTCGGCCACCGACGCATTGACTCAAGCTCAGTACGGGCTGGTTCCGTGGAGTGGCCCCCTTCTCAGAAACCAAACTATTGGAAACCAGACCTTCGGAAACGAAACCGTTGGTCTTGGAAACCAAACCATTGAAGGGCAATCCACGCGCGCTGTTCTCGTCTCGAATCCGGGCTGCTATGCCACAGCGGTGATGATGGGATTGATCCCGCTCCTAAAGGCAGGACTCATCGCTCCGGACTCGTTGGCGATCGACGCCAAGTCAGGCACCACTGGCGCCGGGAAAAAGCCCGCCGAGCACCTTCTCTTCTCGGAAGTCGATGGAGAGTGCCTACCCTACCGGGTGGGAAGGCATCAGCACTTGCCGGAGATCAGAAGGTACGTCTCGGCCTTCGCGGGTGTCGCGATCGATCCCCCGTTCGCCACCCATTTGCTACCGATTCGGAGGGGGATCATCGCCTCGATATACGCCCGGCTGGCCGATCCGCGACTTTCTCGCGAGCAGGCTCTCGCGGCGGTCCACTCCGCCTACGACGCCGTCTACTCGGACTATGAGCTCGCCGAATACGGCTCTATCGAAGCGCGCAAGGAACTGCTTTCACTCAAGCGCGTGGTCGGAACCGCGCGTACGCAAATCGCGTTCGAGATTCGCGACGAAAAGCTCTATGTCTTCTCGAGCATCGACAACCTCTTGAAGGGGGCGGCAAGCCAGGCCGTCGAGAACCTGAACCGCCTATTGGATTTCCCCCTTTCGACGGGGCTATTGGATGAGGAGGTGAGATCATGACGCCAGGACCTGGGATCGCAAGGACCTTTTTGCCGAAGGAATTTTTGGCCGGAGGAGTCAACAGCGGAGTCAGGCGTTATCGCCCGGACCTGGGGATCCTCATCTCGGATCGCGACGCGACGGCCGTAGGCGTGTTCACCACGAACGAGTGCAAAGCCGCGCCCGTGCTTTATTCGCAGGCACTTCTGCCATCGAACCATGTCCGCGCCATCATTACCAATAGCGGCCAGGCGAACGCGGCAACCGGCCCGGCTGGCCGCGAGCACAATTGGCAGATGGCCCTTGCCACCGCCCTTAGCGTAGGCTGCAGGCCTCATCAAGTCGTCACGGCATCCACTGGAATGATCGGCGTGCCTCTCGAAGTGGACAAGATCACCGCGGCGATCCCGGAGCTGGTAGAGAACGTCTCCGATACGGCCGAGAATTTCTCGGTCGCGATCCTCACCACCGACCTCGTACCGAAGACCGTAACCACCGAGGTGAGGCTAAGCGGGGGTCCGGTTCGTATCACTGGCATCTGCAAAGGCAGCGGCATGATCCACCCCAATATGGCCACCATGCTGGGCTACCTGCTGACCGATGCATCCCTCCCCATCGAGCTTGCGCAGACGATGCTGCGGGAAACAACCGCAACGACGTTCAATATGATCAGCGTGGACGGCGATACCTCGACCAATGACTGCGTCTTCCTCATGGCCAACGGAGCAAGCGGCGTCGTCGTCAGCTCTCCCAAGGACATCAAAGCATTCAAACAGGCTCTCGTTCAGGTGGCCATTTGCCTGGCCAAGAGCATCGCGCGAGACGGAGAAGGCGCCACGAAGCTCATCGAAGTCACGCTCACCGGAGCCCCAAAACTCTCGCTGGCGAGAAAGGCCGCGCGGGGCCTGACACTCAGCCCGCTCGTGAAATCGGCGATCCATGGCCATGACCCGAACTGGGGAAGAATCCTCGCCCGCCTGGGCGCCGAAAGCATTCCCAACTCTTGTCTCGAGAGGATGACGCTCAGGATCCAGGGCGCCACGATCTTCGAACGAGGTCAACCCGTCGATTTCGACCGGATCGAGGTGAGGAAGCTGCTTCGCACCGATACCGTCAGCATCGACGCAGACTTCGACTCCGGCAAACACCGGGCGGTCGCGTGGGGATGCGATCTCTCGAAGAAGTACGTCGAGATCAATGCGGAGTACTCGACGTGACCCAGGCTCATCCCGATCACCTGCAGTCGGTGCTGGAAACCCTCTCCTACGTGCGCAAGTTCTCGGGAGAGACCGTCCTGATCAAGCTCGGAGGGGCCGCCCTGCAGGACTCCGGGTTGGTCCGCTCGCTTTGCGAGGACTTTGCCCTGTTGAGGTCGCTCGGCATCACCCTAGTGCTTGTCCATGGTGGAGGGCCTTCGATCAACCAGGAGCTGATCCCCCATGGCATCGAGTGGAGCTTCGTTCAGGGCCAGCGGGTAACGACCCCGCAGATGATGGACGTGGTCGAGATGGTGCTCAACGGATCGGTCAACAGTCGCCTCGTCCGCACGCTCAATAACTCGGGCGTTCCGGCGATCGGCTTGTCCGGAGCCGATGGGGGCCTGATCCAGTGCAAGAGAGCGCGAGAGGAGCTTGGACAGGTGGGCGTGGTCGAAGCGGTGAACACCGAGCTGATCCAGAAACTTCTCGATGCTTATGTCCCGGTCATCGCGCCTGTCGGAGTCGGCAAGTCGGGTGAAGCCTACAACGTCAACGCGGACTGGGCCGCGATCCACGTGGCGGTGGCTTTGGCCATCAGCAAGGTAGTCTACCTCACCAACCAGGACGGGATTCTCGACGGCAGTCGCTCCGTGATCTCGGAGTTGGACGCCGCCGGCCTCGAACACCTCATCGAAACCGGCGTGGTCCAGGGAGGCATGCTTGCGAAAGCCCAGACGATGCTGCATGGGCTGAAGCAGGGAGTTCGGGACATCCACATCCTGAACGCCCGCAATCCCCATGGCCTGATTGAAGAACTCTACACCAAAGGCGGTCGCGGAACGGTTTGCCGCGTGCGCTCGATCGAAGGAGGCATGAGATGATCCGACTAAGCGCCAGGCACCTGCTCACCGGCGAGGAGCTCGATCAGAGCGACATTCTCGCCCTGATCGACTACGCCGCCGCGCTGAAGCGCGATCGAACCCAAGGGCGGCTCGAGCCTCTCCTTCGGGGCAAGCACCTGGCGCTGATTTTCGAAAAGCCCTCTTTGCGCACGAGAATGAGCTTCACAGTCGCCATGCACGACCTAGGCGGACACGTCGTCGAGAGCACCGCTTCGAACACGAAGAAGGAGGAACCCGAGGACCTGGTCCGGGTCATTGCGGGATACTGCCACGGCGTCATGGTCCGCACCCACGGTCACGAGCAGCTCGAGCGAATGATCGCGAAGTCCCCGATCCCCGTCATCAACGGCCTCTCCGACTCGCACCACCCCTGCCAGATCCTCTCGGACCTGCTCACGCTGAGCGAGATCTTCAAGTCGCTGAAAGGCCTTGAGCTCGCGTACGTCGGCGACGGGAACAATATTCTCCACAGCCTGCTTTTGCTGGCTCCTTACCTGGGGATTCACTTGCGATACGCCTGCCCCCAAGGGTTCGGCCCGAACGCGCTGATCCTCAAGAAGGCCAAGGTAAGGATGAAGGAAGGCGGAGGCTCGATCACCGCGCTCGACTCCCCTGACAAAGCGGCTCGCGGCGCGAACGCGGTCTACACGGACGTCTGGACCAGTATGGGCTTTGAAGCGGAAAAGGACGATCGCGAACAGGCGTTCGCGGGCTACTGCGTGGACGAAAAGCTCATGTCCCTGGCCGCGCCGGGCGCTATCGCCCTCCACTGCCTGCCCATGCTGCGGGGCAAGGAGATTTCCGAAACCCTTCCGGAAAGCCCCTTTTCGGCGCTCTTTCGGCAGAGCGAAAACCGTCTTCACATGCAGAAAGGGCTTTTGGTAGGATTGCTTGGAAAGTGAGCCATGACCAAGAAACGCATAGAATTGCTGAGCGAGCTGCTGGAGTCCGGAGTCGCGGGAACGCAGGATGAAATTCGCGAGAAGCTCCTGAAGGCGGGCTTCGAGACCACCCAGTCCACGATCTCCCGCGACCTGAGGAAGCTGGGCGCGGTCAAAGCCATCGACGAGCGGGGGCGAACGATCTATCGCTTTCCGCTCGATGCAGCCTCAGCGCCTCCCCCGCTTCCAACTTCTTCTCTGAACGACCTGGTGATCAGCATCCAGTCGAACGGCTCCCTGATCGTCGTCAAGACGACGCCTGGCTCCGCTTCGCTCATCGCGAGCCACATCGATCACTACCTGGCGAACGAGGTCCTGGGCACCATTGCGGGCGATGACACCATCTTCGTCGCGCCCCGGTCTGTGAAATCCATCCAGAAAACCACGGAACGAATCCGCAACTCCCTCCTCGTCGAATGAGGCGACCTCCGGCGCGTCCGACGGACCGGGGCTAGAAGAGAATCTCCTTCATATTGTAGATATTCTTGTAGAAGGGGCTGAAGTTCCAGTTCCGGACCATGCTTTCGTCGCGGTCCCAGAAGTGCAGCGTCTTGGAGGGCCAACCATATCCGAAGCTATAGCTGGTCGGATTCTTCCATCGCTCAAATAGGGGAACTTCGGGATAGCGCCCATGGACCAGCACCCGTGACTCCATCTCCTTGAGGGCCTCCTCGCGGAACGGGGTCGCCATCGCGATGAGCTCGAGTCTTTTCTTGCGATCCCGGCCGGCCTGCAGGGCCTTTCTCACCCAGTAGGAGTGATGAAAGCGAAGCGAAGTAACCCGAAGCAGCGAGCGGAGCTCATCGTTCCGGACCCCCTCGACGGAGGGGAACTCCAGGATCGCCTCTTCAAGCAGGCTGATCTCGTACTGAAGCTGCTGAGGCTCTTTAGTCAATTCCTTGAGCGTATAGCGAGAGTGCGTCTTGTGTTTGAATGGAGGGGGAAGCTCATCGGTCAAGGTGCTTCCGGCCAGGACAGGCAATAACCCCGCCGATTTGATCCATCGGTGCTGAAAAGCCAGGATGGGATTCCAAACCGACATATCTTCGTCCAGGAGCTTCAGGCCGATCAACGGATCCCCCGCATACTCCGCATTCGCCAAGAGCGCGACTGTCCAATCGAAAAGCCAGTAACCCAGCTCGTGCCCGGTCGAGAAAACGACCTGCCCATTGATGCCGTTGCGCTCGAGGAAATCCATGTCCCGCGAACGGGCCAGAAGATAGTCCGTCAAATAGAGAGGAACGTCCTGGTCGAGAGTGACCCAATAGCTCGTTTCAGGATAATACCAGGTCGGGCGTGCGCGAGACTCCTGCACCGCGAACTCCTTCATGTCCACGAAATCCTTCCGGCCATAGACGGGCGCCTTCTCGTCTTCCAAACCGTAAAACATCACCGTATGAGGCTGCACCCCGACCGAGGAGTGGCTGAACCTGGGCAGAAAGTTGAAGTTTCCGTATTCGGGATGGGTCTGGTTGCTCGAAACATGGATCTTGATGAACAATCTCTTCCCGGAAGCGCGCAGATGATCGCTCACCAGATTCATCCATCTGAGCGTGTTCTCGTAGGAGCTTGGATTGAATTCCGTCTTTCCCTGCTCCACAGCCAAGAAATCGAAATCGATCGCTTCTTTCAGGCGATCGACTGAGCGG
>CAYNDM010000110.1:6712-9077 GCA_964395265.1 uncultured Bacteriovoracaceae bacterium | reverse complement strand
CCAAAATATCTTCGCGCCCTCGCGTCTTGCGCGAATTGGGGGGGCGCCTTCGCGCCGGAGTTCAGCTATGCGCCGGTACCCGGCGTGGACAGACTCATCCCCGTCGACGTGTACGTACCCGGCTGCCCGCCGCGGCCGGAGGCCATCATGAATGGTCTGATCAAACTTCAGGAGAAGATTCGTGGAAATGAGCGCGCTAGTCTCCAAAATTGAGAAGGCGCTCCCTGGCGCCATTCTTCAAAAAAAGCCCTTCGGAAGGTCCGGTGATCTCTCCTTGTGGATCGAGGCTCGCCAGCTTCGGGCTGTCGCTCAGTTGATCTCGGAAGATCCACTGGCCGAATTGGATTGGCTGGAGCACCTTGGAGCGGCTGAAGTCGAAGGCGCGATCCTGTTGAGCTATTTCGTGCGATCGACCCGATCGGACCGAAGCGTGATTCTCCGTTCGACTGTCGTTCCCAGGCATTCGGAAGCCGAAGCCGAGTTCGCGTCGGTCAGTGAGCTCTGGCCGATGGCGGAGGCCATGGAGAACGAGGTCACCGAGCTTTTCGGGATTCGGTTCGTCGGGAACACCGCGCCTCGGCTGAAGCTTCTTCCCGAAGGGTGGGAAGGGTTTCCGTTGAGAAAGTCTTATGTTTTTCCTGTTGAGTTCGCTGGCATCTCCCATATGCGCCTCACGGAGTCCAGCGCTGGATCGGATGGCGAGATCTGATGATGGAATTCGAGACGGAACATCTTCCGACGGATCTGACGACCTGGGTGATCGGTCCCTATGACACTTCCTTGCCCGGTCCCATGACGCTCAAACTCAGCCTCGACGGAGAAGTCGTGGCTGGCGCGGAGATGGAAACGGGATATCTCCATCGGGGTCTAGAGAAGGCGTTTGAGCTTCATTCCTGGCAGTCTTCAGTGCTCTATGCCGATCGTCTCGATCCAGAAGGAGCGTTTTTCGGAGAGCTTTCGCTTTGCCTGGCCGTCGAGGAGATCGCGGGGATCGCCGTGCCGGAGCGTGCGCAAAGCATCCGGGCGATCCTTTCGGAGCTCCCGCGAATCTCCTGTCATCTCGGTTATGCCGCCAGAATGGCGAGGGCCGTCGGCGCCGAGACCATGGTTCATTACGTCCTTAGGGATAGGGAGAAGATCCTCGATCTTTTCGAGCTTCTGACGGGCGCGCGGTTCACCTTGAATTTCTTGCGTTTCGGCGGAGTCGCGGCGGACGTGACCGAAGGTTTCGTCGAAAGGGTTCTCGAAACGTGCGAACTGATCCGCGTGCGTCTCAAGGAATACAACGATCTTTTTTCATTCAACCAGGCCTTCATCAAAAGGACCGCGTTCTTGGGCGTCATCCAGCCGGTGCAAGCGAGAAGGGTTGGGCTCACCGGCCCTAATGCTCGCGCCAGCGGAGTCGCGGTGGATACTCGAAAAGAGCGCCCTTATAGCGGCTATCAGAAGCTCGATTTCGAGATCACCCTGGGCCATGGCGCGGCTGGGACCGTGGGCGATACCCACGATCGGTTTCTGATGAGGCTGCGTGAGATCGCGCAGAGCCTGGAGCTGCTGAAGCAGCTTTCGGATGCGGTTCCCAGCGGCGAGTTCGCGAGCCAGCGGATCGAAAGGGATTTCGTCGTTCCTCCTGGCGAGGCGTATGCCCGAGTAGAGAGCTCCCGGGGACTTCTGGGCTGTTATGTTGTCTCAGATGGCAAGTCCAATCCCGCGCGCGTGAGCTTCAGGGTTCCTTCGCTCGCTGGTGCATCGATCGCGCCTGGGCTCTTGGTCGGCAATCGCCTCGAGGATTTGCCGGTTATTCTGGCTAGTCTCGACATCGGAGTCGCGGAGGTGGACCGGTGAACACATGGAAGGTTGCTCTCGAGACCGCGTTTGGGCTTGATCCCGGGCTTCCTGAGTGGGTACTCGCGGCGCTTGCGCTTCTCTTCGTCTACGTGGTGGTCGTTTTTCCGAGCGCGGCGGCCATGGCTTACCTGGAGCGCAAGCTGACCGCCGACTTGCAAGCACGGGTCGGACCCAATCGCGCGGGTCCTGCCGGCGTTCTCCAACCTCTGGCGGACTTGATTAAGCTTCTGCAGAAAAACTCGCTGAAGCATAGCAGTTTCCGCGAGGAAATCTGGCTCGTCGTGCACACCATGGCTTTGTATTCGACCGTCGCCGTGGTTCCGTTGGGCTCTGTGTTCATGCTGGTCGATACCGATATGAGCGTCTTTCTCCCCTTCTGGGCGGCGCTCGTCCTCGCTTTGGGCACGATGCTCATCGGTCTCAGCCAGGGCTCGGTCTCCGGTTGGTTCGGAGGCGTCAGGGTAGCGGCTCAGGCGCGCGCTGGGGCGGTTCGCGCTGGCGGGCGGCGTCGGTGTCG
>CAYNDM010000110.1:0-6702 GCA_964395265.1 uncultured Bacteriovoracaceae bacterium | reverse complement strand
CTGGAGTTCATGCCGGGGGATTCAGATGGAGCCTTTTTGCCCATACGCAATCCGCATCCCCTTTGAGCTGGACTTTGTTCTCGAGCCCTTTTCAGTTTCTCGCGTTCTGTGTCTTTTTGGTGAGCGGCCTGGTGCTGCTTGGGGTGGCGCCCCTGGATGGAGGCCTCTCCACTACGGATATCCACGGGGGAGTCTCTTCGCATCTGCACGGAAGACGCTTGAGCTTCTTTCGGCTTGGCCGGTTCTATGGCTTCTTCCTTTGGTCGGTGATCGCGGTTGTGCTCTTCCTCGGGGCTTGGAACCTCCCCTTCGGGATCGGGGAGTTCCTGAAGGAGATCGAGGCCTGGAAGACTCTGATTTTCCTTTAGCTGGTCATGCTGCTTTCCAAGGTGCTGCTGGTCATGCTTGGAGTGGTTTGGATCGCCCGGTCGAATCCTAGGGTTCGGGTGGATCAGATCACCGACCTCTCTTGGAAGGTGCTGAGCCCGATCTCTCTCTTCGCTTTGACGGGGCTTTCGCTTTGGAAGGTGTGGGTGTCCTCATGACTGGCGCCGATTCGGTTTTCTCAGCCGTCATTTCGTATCTTCGCAGCCTCTACAAAGGGATGCGCTCCGTGATCGGGTCATGCTTCACCGCCTTGCCTTATCTGCTGAATGTTCGTTCCGGGGATTTGCGCAAGGAAGTCACCGAGCAGTATCCCGACCCTGTTTCGTCGAGGACTCCTGATGACTTGCCTCCTCGAAGTCGCGGGCTCCTATATATTAACATCGACACTTGCACAGGTTGCCTTGAGTGCGAACGGGCTTGTCCGGTGCAGTTCATTACCATCGAGACCGAGCCGGGACCTGATTCGGAGAAAACCTGGGTGTCGGTTTTCGATATCGATTTCGCCCGGTGCGTGTTTTGCGGGATCTGCGTGGAGGTTTGCCAACCCGCATCGCTCGTTCACACCAAGAAGTACGAGAGATCCGTCTATGAGCTGTCTGATCTCGTGGCGAGTTTCGGGCGGGGGCGCGTGACCCCCGAGCAACGGTCCAAATGGGAAGCCATCAGGCGTCAGAGCGAGGACGAACACGAGGAGCTGAATCTGTGATTTTCTGGATCTGTGGAACCATCACCCTGCTTGCGGCGGCCTCGGCCGCCTGCCTTGGGGACCTGAAAAAAGCGATCCTGGCCCTCTGGGTCACCGGGCTCGCCATCGGAGGAGTCTACCTTTCGGTCGGAGCCGAGCTGATCGCGGTCGTTCAATGGATCATCTCCACCCTGGTGGCGATTTCGTTCATTTTCTACGCGGTGATGTTCGGCGAGTACGGCGTCGGGGACTCCCGAAGTTTTTCGAGCAAACTCCTTTCCTCTCTCCTCCCTATTCTGGTCGGCGGGGCTTTCGCTGCGATGCTTTGGATGGGCGTACGGGAAACAGCTCTGAAGAGCATCCGAGCGGCCGAGGTGGAGGCGGGAACCTCGGAGACGCTGGGAATGCTGATGGCTGGCCACCACTTCCTGTCGCTGGAGCTCCTCGGGCTGACTCTTTTTCTCACGATTGTCGGGGCCGGCGTCATCGCTCGTCCCGAGGAGAAAGACACATGATCGCGATTTCAGGACTGCTCGGCGGATTGGGCTTGATGTGCATGCTGATGAGGCGCACCTTGTTGGGGTTCTTGATCGGGATCCAGCTTCTGATTCTGGGATCGACCAGCGTCTTTGTTTTGGCTGGGGTAGCCTCGGGAGCGGGATCCAAAGGTCATCTTTTCGGACTCTTCATCTGGTTGGGGGGAGTGGGGCAACTCGTGGTCGGATATGCTCTGGCGACCGGTCTTTTTTATCTGATGAAGATGGCCGGGATGGAGGATCTCAGGTCTCTTAAGAATTGAACGGAGCCATAATGACTGGTGAACTCTCCGCTGAATGGATCATTTCGGCCATCTTTTTGGTTCTTCTCTTGGGCATCGCCGTGCTTTTCGCGGGTGGGCGATTGGCTAGGCCCGGTCAGTGGCTCATCGCTGCCGGCTTGTTCGGGACGTTGACGCTTCTCGGATTCAATTGGAGCAGCCATTCCGCCTGGCAATTCGCTCCGCAGATTTTCCAGAGGGGATGGATCTGGCCGACCGGCGAAGAAGGTTCCCTGCGGATCGGGCTTTACGAGGATCCACTCGGGTTCTCAATGACCATCCTGGCGGCTGTGGCGTCTGTCATCGTGCTGATCAATCCTCCTATGTATCAGCAACGCCAGAGATCGGACCGGATTTTCGCAGCGATGGCGATCGGGTTTTCAGGGGTTTCGCTGGCGTGGACGTCTTTGACCGCTTGGCTCTGCCTTATAGGCCTTTCCTTGGCGATCTTCGCGGGGTTTCTTTCGTTCGGTTCGGATTGGGATTCGGATCAGGAGGCGATGAACGCCACGAAGTTCGCGAGAGAGCGAGGGTCGAGTCTCCTGCTCGCTTTGCTTGGTTCCTTTATCCTCGTGGCGTCAGGAGCCGAGCTGGATTGGGCGCGGTCCTCCGAGTGGAGCTCGCGGCCTCAGATCATCATCGGCACCTCCTTTCTCCTTTCAGGCCTCTTTCTTCAGTTGCAGGCATTTCCACTGTTGGGCTGGCTAGTGAGCCCTTCGTCGGCTCTTCCTCCTCCCAGGCTGCTGCTCTGCCAGGTTTTCCCGGCTCTATCGGTGTTCGCGTTGCTGGTTCGAATCGAGCCCAATTTGAGGCAAGTGGGTATTTTTCCTTGGTTCGGGTGGATCGCGCTCGCTTCGGCTTTCCTCACTTCCTGGGTCGGTCTATTTCAATCTGATTGGAAGCGGGCCCTCTCCATTTGGACAGCGGTCGGGTGGGCCATTTCTTTCGCGGCGCTTTCGTTTGCGGGCGTTTGGGCCGGAGTCGGGATACTGGTCGGCATCAGTCTCGCTTCCACCACATTGAGTTTGCTTGGATTCGCGATGGATCGCGAAGCGGAACCCTCTCCCGCGCTTCGGGGCCGCGGGGCATTCGCGAAAACAGGGATCTTCATCGCCGCAGCCGGCGGTACCGGGCTCATCGGATTCGTCTCAAGCGGCGCGATCGTTCAATGGATCGGTGCGACTCTCGTTACTCCTGGCGCGCTGGGCGCATTGGGAGTAGCGCTTTTTGTTTTCATCCTCCTGGCGTGGAAAATCGCCTGGGGCTTCATTCGCGGCCCACGATCCGTTGATCTGCCCTGGTTTTCGATTCTCCCTTCACTGGTGCTCATTTTGCTTTCGCTGGGGTTCGTTTGGAGCGGGAACCTGTCGGGCGGAGTTCTCCCGCGCGACGCCGATTCCATCGGTCCCGCCGCGCTCAGCGAGCTGATCGGACAACGGCTCGAATTGGACCAAGAGCAGCTAATTCAGGTCGCGGGAGCGTTCTATGGCATCTGGTTGATCTCCTTGCTCACAGGATACTGGACGTCAGGGCGGGCGCGCGATTCATGGAAGAGCTTGACCGAGCGCCTGCCGAGGTTCAGTGCTTTCGTGGCTGGCGGGTTCGGCGTCGAGCGGGTGCTTTCGAGCCTGACCCGTGGGTTATCCTCCGCGGGAGAGATGATCCAGGTTCTGATCGATCACAAGACATGGAACGCATTGATCCCGTCGGGAGCGACCCGATCTCTTCGATGGGTTTCGTTCAGGATGTCGCGCGTGGATAGGGCCTTGTCAGAGGGTTTCACCGAGGCAACGCGGCGGAGCGTTGAAGCGCCCGCGAAGCTTCTGCAGCTTATCCAAAGCGGCAATGTTCAGTGGTACATGCTCTTTGCGGTTGGAACTGGGATCGCCATCCTGCTAAATTTTCTCAAGCTGAGAGGATAATCGGCCTTGGATAATCACCTTATCACACTAATGATTTTCTTCCCTTTCGTCGGAGCGCTGGTACAGGCTCTTCTTCCAAGGCGCGCCGTGGGCCGAGAGTTGTTCGCGAGCCGATGGGTCGCCCTGACCAGCAGCCTTGCGGCGACGGTTTGCGGAGCCATCCTCGTGTTCGGGCTACAATCCCAGGCGGAGCTTCAGGCATTGGAGAGCTTCACCTGGATCGAGTCCTATTCCATCAGTTACGACATGGGGATCGACGGTCTCAATATCCTGCCCGTCCTGCTGGTCATCTGCGTCTTTCCCCTTCTGATCGCTTCTCAATGGAATCAGCGATCCGGAGCGCGAGGCATGTTCGGGCTGCTTTTGATGCTCCAGTGCTCTTTGCTCGGAGCCGTTTGTTCCCAGGACCTCTTCCTCCTGTTTTTCTTTTGGGCGTTGAGCGCGCTCCCTTTCTACTTTCTGATCGGAATCTGGGGAGGAAATGATCGCGAAAGCGCGTCTTCGAGATTCATTGTGAGTTCGGCAGTGGGAAACGCGCTCCTTTTCGCGGCCCTGGTCCTGATCTATTACTCGGTCGATCCACATACGTTTTCGATTCGCGACCTGGCCGGAGGGAAGCTCGAGGGGAGGACGTTTCAGTTTCTCGGCCGCGACCTTCAGGTCTCACGGGTGGCCTTTTTCCTTTGCGCCGCTGGCCTCGCTCTCCGAGCTCCTGTCTGGCCTCTGCACGGATGGTTCACCCGGGTCGCTGAAGAGGCTCCACCTACCGTATTGGTCGCGCTTTCGGCCGTGGCAGTTCCATCGGCGACCTATATTTTCATACGTCTGAGCTACTCCCTGTTTCCGGAGACCACCGCCGCGTTTTCTCCGGCGATCGTGACGGTGGGCAGCGTCCCCTTGTTGATCGGCGCCCTCTGCGCGCTCGCCCCAAGAGGTGTTCGCCGCCTGCTCGCTTATGTCTGCTTGAGCGGGATCGGGATGATCCTCGTCGGGATCGGATCATTGAGCTCGGCCGGAGTTGTCGGGGCGATCTATCTCGGCCTTTCACTGGGGTTGGGTATCGCGGGTTTCGGCTTGATCGCTGGGATCATCGCGGATCGGGGGGGCACGACGAGGTTCGCGGACGAGGAGGGTAAATCGATGTTGGGCGGAATCGCTGCCAAGGCTCCGGCCCTGGCTCTCGCCACCGCCGTGGTTCTGGCTTCGCTGCTTGGTTTTCCGGGATTCAGCGGCTTCGTAGGCTCCTCGCTTCTGCTGATCGGTAGCTACCCTTCGAATCCGGCAGCGGTCATTCTCGCCGGGCTCGGCATTTTGCTCGCGACCTATTACCTCTTCACCATGTACCGGCTTGTGTTCCTGGGGAAAGGAGGCTCGGACGCGTTCATGGACCTCACGCTGAGGGAGAGGGCTTATCTATTCCCTCTCATGGCCCTTCTTCTCGCTTTTGGAGTCTATCCCAAACCTTTGATTGAGCTGGTTCGGCCTACCGTCCAGGCGCTGCTGACGACCATCAAATGAAAGACTTCATCCTGGTCCTCCCCGAGATCATCCTGGCCGTTACCCTGATCGGCATTGTCATTGGCGAGATCGGATACCACGGCGAGCGTCTGCGGCTGATCACGTTGACCGCGTTAATCGGGCTGACTGGCGCCTTCATCCAAGCATTGTTGAGCTATAGGTACGGTCCTTCGTCGGCATTTGGCGGAACCCTGTCGATCGACAGTTTCTCCCTCTTCTTCAAGCTCTTTTTCATCGGGCTGGCGGCTTTCGGAGTCGTGACCTCGAACCATTCCAAGGAGGTACTCGCATCGCGAAGGGCAGAGCTCTACGCTTTGCTCATCGCTTCGGCTCTGGCCATGTCCGTGGCGGCCTCCGCCACGGATCTACTGCTTGCGTTCGTCGCGCTCCAGTTCGCCAACGCTTCCGCGTATTTCCTGGTCGCGTACAGCAAGCGCTCGGTGCATTCGACGGAGGCTGCCGTGAAGCACTTGGCGTTTGGAACCCTTTCAGGGGCGATGCTGCTTTATGGGATGGCGATCCTCTTTTACTTCACTCAGACCCTTCATATGGGGGAAATGCATCAGGCTTTATTGAACCAGTCTATCAGCCATGCGTCCTCGCTGGTCACGTTCATGCTGGTTTTCTTGGCTCTGAGCTACCATATGACGGCGTTTCCCATGTACCTGGCAACCCCTGATGTGCTCGAGGGTGCTCCTACTCCTGTTTCCGCTTTTCTTTCGATTGGAACTCGAGCCGCGGGTTTCGCGGTAGCACTTCGTTTCTTCGTGAATGTATTTGCGAATCCCACCGAGAGCAGGGGTAGCTGGCAGCCGCTCGGGCAGCTGGATTGGCCCTCCATCGTTGCTCTCGTTTCAGGCCTCACCATGTTATGCGGCTCGCTCTTGGCAATGCGTCAAACCGGAGCGAAACGTCTCGTTTCATACTTGGTCGTCGCCGAGTCGGGCTTTCTTCTGATTGGTCTGCTGGTATTGAACGAAACGGGCGTTTCGGCCCTGCTCTACAGCCTGCTGGTCCAGTTCATCGCCCTTCTCGGCGCGTTTTACGTGCTGTCGTTTTTGGTGGATGAACTCCAGTCGGATCGACTTGCTGATCTCAAGGGAATGCTTGGAAGAGCAGTTCCCGAGTCCGTTTGCCTGATCCTCTTTCTGGTCTGTCTGGTAGGGCTTCCTCCACTTCCCGGCTTTGTCGGGAAGTTCGCGCTGGTGGGAGCTGCCATTCAGGAAGGGTGGTACTTCCTTGCGATCATCGCCATTCTTTCGATCGCCATTGGCTCGGCAGCGATCGCCCGCCTGGCGTTTTCGCTCATCGGCGACTTTCCTCAGACTGGCTCACCTGATGCTAAGTATCACGCGCCGCGTCTTATTACGGAG
>CAYNDM010000109.1:2898-9128 GCA_964395265.1 uncultured Bacteriovoracaceae bacterium | reverse complement strand
TCCCATGGCTAAGCAAAGAAAATACATCTTCGTAACGGGCGGAGTTCTGTCCAGCATCGGCAAAGGAATCAGCGCGGCCTCGATCGGGATGCTGCTCGAACAGCGCGGCATTAAGGTGACGATGCTGAAAATGGATCCTTATTTGAACGTGGATCCCGGCACGATGAGCCCGTTTCAGCACGGCGAGGTTTTCGTCTTGGATGACGGCGCCGAGACTGACCTGGATCTCGGCCACTACAGCCGCTTCGTTCAGAACGCCCAGTTCTCCCGGAAGAACAGCTTCACAACGGGCCGGATTTACGACACGGTGATTCGCCGCGAGCGCGCCGGAGGTTACCTGGGCAAGACCGTGCAGGTGATTCCCCATATCACCGACGAGATCAAGCGCCACATCGAGGAGGGCTCCGCAGACGCTGATCTGGCGATCGTCGAGGTGGGTGGCACCGTGGGGGATATCGAGAGCCTTCCGTTTCTCGAAGCCATTCGCCAGATGAAAGTGGAGAAGGGCGGGGAGAACGTCCTTTTCGTTCATCTCACGCTGGTTCCTTACATCGCGGCCGCGGGCGAGCTGAAGACGAAGCCCACCCAGCACAGCGTGAAGGAGCTTCGCGAGATCGGCATTCAGCCGGATATCCTGCTCTGTCGTTCGGACCGCAAGCTTCCCAAGGACGTCAAGGACAAGATCGGGCTTTTCTGCAACGTGCCTGGCGACCAGGTTTTCAGCGCGATCGATGTGCAAAGCATCTACGAGGTGCCGCTCTATCTTCACGAAGAGGGGTTGGATGAAAAGATCGTCGAGAAGCTCGGCATCTGGACGGCGACCCCCGATTTGAGCAAGTGGCGGGCGATGGTCGGCAAGATCCTCAACCCGAAAGGCGAAGTGACGATCGGCATCGTCGGCAAGTACACGGATTGGAAGGATAGCTACAAATCCTTGAACGAGGCGCTCATCCACGGCGGCGTCGCCAACGATGTTCGCGTCAATATGCAATACATCGATTCCGAGGAGATCGAGAAGGATAACCCCCAGGCAATGGAGCTCCTGAGGTCGGTCGACGGGATCCTGGTCCCGGGCGGTTTCGGCGAGCGCGGCGTCGAGGGCAAGATCAGGGCGATCGAGCACGCTCGAGTCGAGAAAGTTCCCTATTTCGGGATCTGTTTGGGCATGCAGCTGGCAGTGGTCGAGTTCGCGCGCCATCTGGCCGGAATCACGAAAGGCAACTCGGAGGAGTTCTGCGAAGGCGGAACCGAGAACGTGATCAGCATGATGGCCGAGCAGCGCAAAGTGACTGACAAAGGCGGCACCATGCGTTTAGGCGCTTATCCCTGCCACATCGTTTCGAAGCACAACGGCAAGCCGACTCGGGCTTATCAGGCTTATAAGAGCGAGGAGATCCTGGAGCGGCATCGTCATCGTTACGAAGTTGCCAACGAGTTTCGCCCCCGGCTCGAGGAGCACGGGCTCGTGGTCAGCGGAAAGCATTTCGAGAAGGCCAGCGGCACCGAGCTGGTGGAGATGATCGAGATCCCCGATCACCCCTGGTTCCTGGGCTGCCAGTTTCATCCCGAGTTCCTGAGCAAGCCGATGAAGCCTCATCCTCTCTTCGTCGCCTTCATCGGGGCGGCCAAGCAGGCCGGCAAGGGATCGCAGCGCGCGCTGAAAGGCATTTCCTGAATGAGTACTCCCCACGTCGTTTCGCAGTTAGAGCCTATGACTCTGATCGCAGGGCCCTGTGTGATCGAGGACGAGGGGTTGGTGATGGAGGTGTCCCAGGAGCTGAAGCGACAGCTCGAAGGGCTTCCCGTTCGGCTCTATTTCAAAGCGTCTTTCGACAAGGCCAATCGCAGCTCGATCGAAGGGTTTCGCGGCCCAGGCCTGGAAGAGGGACTTCGGATCATGAATCGGGTTCGCGAGAAGACCGGGCTGCCGCTTTGCACGGACGTCCATACGCCGGACCAGGCGGAGAAGGTGGCGCAGGTCATCGACTTCATGCAGATCCCCGCTTTTCTCTGTCGACAGACGGACATGATCATCGCGGGGGCCGAGGCCGCTATCCGCCATGGGCGCAGGCTCAACGTCAAAAAAGGACAGTTCCTGGCTCCGTGGGACGCGAAGAATATCGTAGAGAAGGTCCGAGCGGTCGAAGCGCGCGAGAAACGCGAGATGCCCGCCGACTGGTTCTGCCTCACCGAGCGAGGGGTTACGCATGGGTACAACACGCTGGTGGTGGACATGATCGCGTTCCAGGTGATGCAGGCGTTCGGAGTTCCCGTGATCTACGACGCGACCCACTCCGTCCAGCAGCCGGGGGCCGGCGTGGGCGGGAAGTCGACCGGCGGAAAACGCGAGTATATCGAAACGCTCGCGCGCGCGGCGATCGCCGCCGGAGCTGACGCCCTTTTCATGGAATGCCATCCTAGGCCGAAAGAGGCCAAGAGCGATGGACCGAACGCGTTCTACCTCGAGCATGTGGGCGCGTTCGTGAAGCAGCTTCTGGAGTTGAGGTTCCTTGTCAGGAGCCAGGCCAAGCTCCTAACTGAAGAGAGAGCGTAAATGCAGCCCACCCTTGCCGCCAAGCTTCTAGAATCCCCTGAGTACCAGGAACGCCTCAGGAAGATCGGCATCTTGATCCTCGACGTGGACGGCGTGTTGACCGATGGAACGGTTTTCTGGCTCGAGGGACATGGATGGACGCGGAACTTCAACGTGAAGGACGGCTACGGCCTCAAGCTCCTCATGGCGGGAGGGGTCCAGGTCGCCATCATCAGCGGGGGAGACTCGAAAGACGTCCGGATGCGCATGCAGCACCTGAAGATCCAGCACGTGTTCCTGGGCGACGAAAACAAGCTCATCGCGCTCGATAAGATCAAACAGGCCACGGGCCTTGAGTACGAGCAGATGGCGTTCATGGGAGACGAGCTTTTCGACATTCCCGTGATCGAGCGGGTGGGATTCAGCGCCACGGTTCCCCATGCGGTCGACCCGGTGAAGGAGCGCGTTCACTACGTCACCGAGCACGACGGGGGATGGGGAGCGGTTCGCGAAGTGGCCGACGCGATTCGCAAGGCGCAGGGGATCGGGCCTTATCTCTGAGTCGGCATCCTATTTTTGAGCCGGTGCCTGCATCAAACAGAGGTAGTGAGGGCCTTTTCCCAGAGCCTTCAGTGACTCGGGGCTGATCTCGAGCGCGGCCATCGCCGGCTTCTTCGATGAGTAGAAGTTTTTCGGGTTTTCGGGGTCTTGCTCGACGGGCATGGTGATCGAGTGGACCTGTTTCCCGCTCGTGTCGAAGAAAATGATCCCAAGCGGGATGAGCGTGCGTTTCATCCAAAACTCGAGAACCTGGGCCTTGGGATAGACAAAGAGCATCCCGGCGTTCCGCTCGAGCTGAACAGGGCGGTCCATCAGCCACTTGGCCCTGCTGGCGTGCCCGGTCGCCAGCTCGACCGTGAAGCGCGTCCCCTTCTTGCAATTTCGGTCCCCGACTAGGATCTCGGCGGTCTGGTTGTCCTTGAGCTCGGGGAATTTCACGTTTTTCCAGCTGACAGTGCCGGCGTGAGCCAAAGAGGCCGAGGCGGTCAACGCGACCAACCACAGTGAGAGTGCTTGAGCCATGGATTGATTCTATCACCACTCATTCGAGGAGAACTCCCGAATTTTTGCCTCCCGGGCGCAAAGCTGCCGGAGTTGACCGGGGGCTGGACTCCCGATTACAGTAGGTGCCTATGCCCGCGCCGAAACGCAAGAAGTCCCGATGGGTCGTGAAGGTAGGGAGCAATCTGATCTGCTCCGGCGGCCCGTTGCTCTTGCGATCCCTGATGCAGCAGCTTAGTCAGCTGAAAACCAAGCAGAATATCGAGTTCATCTGGGTGACCTCGGGAGCGATCGCATCGGCGGTGGACCGGATCCACCTGGACCTTCCCGATCGCACGCTCCCTGACAAGCAGGCTCTGAGCGCGATCGGGCAGCCCTTGATCATGGATCTCTACAACCTCTCGCTCCAGGCCGTGGGGCTCCTGGGAGCGCAGGTCTTGCTGACTTATGACGATTTGGCGCACGAAAAGCGCAGGACCAACTTCCAGAACACCATCGAAAAACTGCTGGAGTGGAACGTCACGCCGATTCTCAACGAGAACGACGCCGTAGCCACCGAGGAGATCAAGTTCGGAGACAATGACTCTCTTTCAGCTCAGGTGGCCCGAGCGGTGAAGGCGGATCGGCTGGTGATCCTCACCGACGTCGATGGCTACTTCGACGGAGACCCGCGCAGGAGCCCGTCGGCCAAGCTGATTTACGAGCTGCCTGCCGTCACTGACGAAATCCTGAGCCAGGTCGATCCCGGGGCTGGTTCAGGACGAGGCACGGGTGGGATGTTCTCGAAGCTCTCGGCGGCTCGCGCCGCTCTCGAGGCGGGGATCGAGACCTGGCTCGTTAAAGGTGATTCCGCGTCAGTCTTGCTGGATGTGGCCGCCGGCAAGCGGGTGGGAACGCGAATCGGCGGAGGACAACCCTGATGTTCGAGAAGGAGCTTCGAGCCTGCAGGGCCGCGGCGAAGGAGCTCAGGGCCATGCCGACGCAGAAAAAGAACGCCGTTTTGCTGAGCCTCGCGCGATTGATGGATGAAAAACGGGCGGAACTGCTCGAAGGCAATCGCAGGGATTTGGACGCGCTGGATTCGCGAAAGGATCCTCCCTCAGCGGCCTTTCGTGATCGTCTCTCCATCGGAGGAGATCGGATCGACGCGATGGTCGAGAGCCTGAAACAGGTGGCGGCGCTTGCTGATCCCGTGGGCGAGGAAGTCGATTCACGGATATTGGACAATGGGCTTCTGGCCCGCCGTGTGCGCTCGCCCTTGGGAGTGATCCTGATGATCTTCGAGTCTCGTCCCAACGTCGCGGTCGAGGCTTTTTCGCTCGCCTTCAAATCGGGCAACGTGATCATTCTCCGGGGCGGCAAGGAATCGATGCAGACCACCGGCGTGATCTATGACCTGATCGGAGAAGCGCTGAGCGAGCACGGCCTTTCCCCGGCGAGCGTCTGGGGGATCAGGGACCCCGATCGCGGCATCACTGAGGCGCTCCTCAAGCAACCCAGGTGGATCGATATCGTCGTTCCCCGAGGCGGGGACCGCCTGATCGAGTTCGTCATGAAGGAGTCGATGATCCCGATCATCAAGAACGATCGCGGGATGTGCCATGTTTACGTTCATGAGGACGCGGATCAAGAGATGGCGCTCGCAGTGGTCGAGAACGCCAAACTCCAGCGTCCGGGGGTTTGCAACGCCATGGAAACGCTGCTGGTCCATTCGTCGATCGCGCAGGAGTTCCTGCCCCGGCTTCACGAGAGGCTCAAGGCAGGCGGAGTGCGGTGGTTCGGGGATGCCCGGGCGTGCGGAATCCTTCCAGGAAAGCCTGAAGTCCAGCCCGCGTCTCCCTCGAATTGGGATCAGGAGTATCTTGATGCGAAGATGAACTGCCGGGTGGTTGATTCGCTCGAGGAGGCGATTGAGCACATCGAGGCCCACGGATCGAGGCATTCCGAAAGCATCGTGACCGCGTCGGAGAAGGTCGCGCGCCATTTCCAGTCCGAAGTCGACGCAGCTGCCGTGTATTGGAACGCGTCGACGCGATTCACGGATGGATTCGCCTTGGGACTGGGTGGGGAGCTCGGGATCAGCACCCAAAAGCTTCATGTGCGCGGACCCGTCGGGCTCCGCGAGTTGACCAGCGTTCGTTGGGTGATTGATGGCAAGGGACAGGTGAGAAGCTGATGAAAATCGGAATTATCGGATTGGGGAAAATGGGTGAGGCGCTGGCCCTCGGGCTCAAGCGAAACAAGTTCACCCTGGTCGCGACCACTCGCTCGAAAGAGAGCGCCGACGAGGTTCATGAGAGGCTGGGCATTGATTGCACGACCGACAATCTCGCGCTGGTGCCCAAGTCCGACGTCATTATTTTGTGCGTGAAGCCCCAACAGGCCAAGCTGGTTCTGGAGCAGATTTCTCCCAATCTCACATCCAAGCATCTGCTTATCTCAGTGGTCGCCGCGATCACCACGCAGCAGATCAAGGAGTGGTCAGGTGGAAAGGCCGCCGTGATTCGCGCCATGCCAAATACCCCTTGCCTGATCAACGAGGGGATGACCGTTTTCGCGCCCGGCGCCGGAGCGACGTCCGAGCATCTGGGCGTCGCCGAGAAAATCTTCGGCCTAGTCGGCCGGACTGCCACGG
>CAYNDM010000109.1:1402-2888 GCA_964395265.1 uncultured Bacteriovoracaceae bacterium | reverse complement strand
GCCACGGTCGAAGAGCAGCTGATGGATGGCGTGACAGGCTTGAGCGGTTGCGGACCCGCATATGTGTATCTGATCATCGAAGCGTTGAGCGAAGCCGGTGTAAAAGTCGGCCTGCCGCGCGAGACCGCGACCTTGCTTGCCGCGCAAACCCTGATGGGTTCGGCGAAAATGGTCCTCAACCGGGAAGAGCATCCCGCAGCTCTCAAGGACGAAGTCACGACTCCGGCAGGGTGCACGATCGACGGTCTGATGGCTCTTGAGGAAGGGGCCCTTCGGGTCACCCTGATCAAGGCCGTTCTTGCTGCCACCGAAAGAAGCAAGACCCTCAGGCTTTGATCCTGCGCACGAGTCCTGTCCCCCGAATGGTTGGCTTCGCTCGCAAATCCCGTCCCCTGACCGACTTTAGTCTCGCTCGCCCGCAGGGGGCGTTTCCCAGCGCTCCCGACCACTCAAGATCGGCCGGACCCCTTCGGTGGCGAGCCTGAAGGTGTCCTTGAGATTAATTCTAATTATTTCGAGTGCTTACAATTAAATCTGCGGCCCATTTTTACCCTTGAGCTTTCCCAGGAGAAATACGATACTCTAGGTCGTATTTAAGCCCCCTTCTACGAAAACCATTGAAATCCGACTGTGAAAATCGTAGATGAGGGGAACCAAAAAATGCGAAGTCGAGTTTTTGAATGATTAAGCTCAACCGGACAACCGAATACGGTCTGATTGCCCTGCGACACATGAGCCGAAAGCGCGTGGTCGAGCCAATCGGCGTGACCAGCGCGCGCGAGATCTCGGATCAGTATGGGTTTCCTTTCGAGATCACGGCCAAGACCCTGCAGAAACTCCGGGACTTGGGATTGATCGATTCAGCACAGGGCGCGCGTGGTGGATACACCTTGCGACGGGAGCTGGAAGAGATCACCTTGGCGGAATTCCTTCAGCTGATGGAAGGCCCGCAAAGCGTGGTCTCTTGCGTTGGCAAGCCGGCCAGCGCCGAATCCAAAAGCGCTGAATCCAAGTCTGAGTCGGGCAAGCCCTGCGAGTATGCCAATCGTTGTGAAGTCATGGGCGTCATGAACGACCTGAACTCCCGAGTCGTGAGATTCCTTTCAGGGATCAATCTCGCTGAGCTGGCGGAACGGCCTCAGGACCGGCTCTCAGGCAAGATCGTAGGCATCGAAGGATTCGCGAAAGCGTTGGAGAGTTGATATGAAGTTCCCCATCTACTTGGATTATCACGCGACGACCCCCGTTGACCCGGCAGTGCTTCAGGCCATGCTTCCTTACTTCACCGAGGTCTTCGGGAATGCGGCGAGCCGGAACCATGAGTTCGGCTGGACTGCCGAGGCCGCGGTCGAAAAAGCGCGCGAGCAAGTCGCCAGCCTCATCGGCGCCACCGCGAAAGAGATCATCTTCACCAGCGGCGCGACCGAAAGCAATAATATCGCCATTCGCGGCGTGGCCGAGATGTACAAGGACAAGGGCAAGCACA
>CAYNDM010000109.1:0-1392 GCA_964395265.1 uncultured Bacteriovoracaceae bacterium | reverse complement strand
AGGCGGTTCTGGACACCTGTCAGTATCTCGAGACCCAAGGCTACCACGTGACCTACCTGCCTGTAGACTCCTATGGTCAGGTGAGTGCCCGATTCGTGGCTGAAGCGATCACGCCCGAGACGATCCTGGTCAGCATCATGGCGGCCAATAACGAGATCGGCACTATCAACCGCTTGGATGAGATCGGCAAGGTTTGCAAAGAGAAAGGCGTGATCTTCCACACGGACGCGGTCCAGGCTGTTGGCAAGATCCCAGTCGACGTTCAGGCGATGGGCATCGATCTGCTTTCCCTGAGCGGGCATAAGATCTACGGCCCCAAGGGCGTGGGAGCGCTTTATGTTCGCCGAAAGGCGCCTCGCGTTCGCCTCTCGCCCCTGATCCATGGGGGCGGCCATGAGCGCGGCATGCGCTCGGGAACGCTGAATGTTCCCGGGATCGTCGGCTTGGGCAAGGCCTGCGAGATCGCCAAGCGCGTGATGGCGGACGAATCCGCCCGGTTGGCTCGCCTTCGTGACCGGCTTTGGGACGGGATTCGCTCGGAGCTAGACGAGATCTATCTGAACGGACACCCGACGGAGCGCTTGCCGAACAATCTGAACGTGAGCTTCGCTTACGTCGAAGGCGAGTCGATGATGATGGGCATGAAGGAGCTGGCCGTCTCGAGCGGCTCGGCCTGCACCTCGGCGAGCCTGGAGCCCTCTTACGTGCTCAAGAGCATCGGGGTAGGCGAGGACCTCGCGCATACGAGCATCCGATTCAGCGTCGGTCGGTTCACGA
The DNA here is from genome assembly GCA_964395265.1 of uncultured Bacteriovoracaceae bacterium. Lineage (GTDB taxonomy): Bacteria > Bdellovibrionota > UBA1018 > UBA1018 > UBA1018 > CAYNDM01. The sequence continues at coordinate 615 of CAYNDM010000109.1, read as the reverse complement.
CCGAGGAGGAGATCGATTTCGCGATCCAGAAGATCATCGCGACGGTGAACAAGCTTCGCGACCTTTCTCCTCTTTACGAGATGGCGAAAGAGGGCATCGATTTGAAGTCGGTCGCATGGACCGGGCACTAGGAGATCGGACACTAGGATCCAACGGAACGGAACTCTCAGGAGACAGTTGAGAATGGCATACACAAAGAAAGTCATCGATCACTTCGAGAATCCGACTAATGTCGGCTCTCTCGACAAGAACAAGCCGAACGTCGGCACCGGACTGGTCGGAGCGCCCGAGTGCGGCGACGTGATGAAGCTCCAGGTGGAGATCGACGAGGAGACCCAGATCATCCGCGACGCCAAGTTCAAGACTTTCGGCTGCGGAAGCGCGATCGCGAGCTCTTCGCTGGCCACGGAATGGATCAAGGGCAAAACGATCGATCAGGCACTGGCGATCAAGAACACCGATATCGTCGAGGAGCTTTCGCTTCCTCCGATCAAGATCCACTGCTCGGTCCTGGCGGAGGACGCGATCAAGGCGGCCATCAGCGATTACATCAAGAAAAACGGCGCTCAGTCCCAGCAGGCTCCTGCTGAGAAGGCGGGCGCGACGGAGTAAGGT
>CAYNDM010000108.1:5920-9154 GCA_964395265.1 uncultured Bacteriovoracaceae bacterium | reverse complement strand
ACCCCTGGGTTCAGCTCCAAATCCAGTTGACGGACATTGTGGAGTACGTGAATACATCGGTTTCGGGGGAATCGCGCAAGAGCTTGATGGGAGACCTGACACCCGAGGAATTCAAACAGAATCTCCTATTGGAAATGCCCTGGACCTTGATGACATTCGGGCTGCTTCTCGTCTGGGCAAACCTGGTCCTTCTTCTGAGGCTGAACCCTCAGGGTATCCGGGAGCGCCTCGGACTCGACGCCGAGTATTTCAGGCGTTGGAAGGCGCCGGAGGTCCTGGTTTGGCCGACCATCGTCGCGGGGTTTTTTCTCGTGTTCCCAGCAGGCGTCGCATCCGATGTCGCACTGAATGTTTTCAAGTTCTTGATGGCGATTTACGCGATTCAGGGACTCAGTATTCTGAGCTTTTTGTTCGACGTCTGGAATGTGAAGGGGCTTTTGCGGTCCTTGGCCTATTTAATCGCGATTTTCGTGATGTTGCCCCTGGTCTTGAGCCTCGGGTTTTTTGACCTCTGGTTTGACTTTAGGGCGAAGTTAAGGCAATCGTAGGCGTTCCCAGTCAAGGAGTGAATCATGTTGGTAATTTTGCGTGAAAACGTTGAAAACTTGGGCCAAATTGGTGATGTCGTTCGGGTTTCTCCCGGATATGCCCGTAACTTTCTGATCCCTAACAAGCTTGGGATTTTCGCTGACGAGAAGAATGTCGCAGCGGTCGAGCATCAGAAAAAGGCGCTCGAGAAGCGGCGCCTCGCTCAGAAGTCGGCTGCTCAGGAGCTGGCCAATAAGCTCTCCGAGCATCAGGTCACCATCGCCCGCAAAGTCGGTGAGAACGAAAAGATTTTCGGTTCGGTTTCGGGCGCGGATGTCGCTGAAGAGCTTGCCAAGGCCGGTTACACGGTCGATAAGCGCTCCGTTCAGATCGATCCGCCCATCAAGACCCTGGGTGTTCATTCCGTGACCATCAAGCTGGCTCCTGAAGTGACTGGAACGGTCAAAGTCTGGGTTGTGAAAGAAGAGTAATTCTCGACCCAAGAAATAAGAGAGACTCCGATGGTGGGTGGGGGAGGTAGTGGGGGAGCCGATCCAGGCTCGTTCCGGCATGACAGAAGTTCTGTGGAACGCCAGACCGGCGTGCCTGGAGGGCGTCTGCCTCCCCACAACACCGAAGCCGAGCGCTCGGTCCTGGGCGCTATTCTCATCAATAACGAATCCTATCATCGCGTCGTCGAGACCGGGCTTGAGGCTCGCGACTTCTATCGCGAATCCCATCAAAAGATTTTCCAAGTGATTCAAGCGCTCGCCGAAAGGGGGGAGCCCACCGATCTGGTCACGCTCACCGCTTCTCTGCGTGATCGTGGTTGGTACGAGTCAGTGGGTGGCACGGCCACTCTGACGAGTCTTTTCGAAGATACTTTCGCCGTAGGCAACGTGGCTTATTACGCCGAAATCGTGCGCAACAAGGCGCTTCTCCGGCGGATGATCGAGACCGCCGCTGAGATCTCGACGGAGGCCTTCGAGGGCGTCGAGAACGTCGAGGCGTTTTTGGACGACGCGGAGAAGAAAGTCTTCTCGATCTCGGACGTCAAGCTCACGCGGACTTTCTCGAACATGCAGGAGATTCTCGTCGAGAACATGCACGCGATCGAGGAGCTCTCCCAGAAGAAGGAGAGCATCACCGGTCTTCCGACGGGGTTCAACGACTATGACAAGCTGACCAGCGGGTTGCATCCGGGACAGCTCGTCATCATCGCCGCGCGGCCGGCGATGGGGAAAACCAGCTTGGTTCTGTCGATCGCGCAGAATGCCGCGATCCAAGCGAAGGGAGTGATCGCGCTCTTCTCGCTCGAAATGTCGAAAGAAGAGCTGGGCTTTCGTTTTCTATCTGGGCTGTCACGGATCGATGCGAAGCGTTTGAAGATAGGCCGCCTCGCGGATCGGGACTGGCCGCGCCTCGCGCAGGCGGCGGACCAGCTCTCCAAATCCAAGATTTTCATCGATGATTCGGGGGATCTCACCGTGATGGATATGCGCTCCCGGTGTAGAAGGCTACTCTCTACCGAGAAGCGCTTGGACCTGATCGTCGTCGACTACCTTCAGCTGATGAAGGGCTCTAAGGCGGCAAGCAAGGGAGATGGTTCCCGTGAGCGCGAGATCTCGGAGATCAGCCGAAATCTCAAAGGCCTCGCCAAAGAACTCAAGGTACCGATCATCGCGCTTTCCCAGCTCAATCGCGGAGTCGAAAGCAGGCAGGACAAGCGGCCCATGCTTTCGGATCTGCGCGAGTCAGGCGCCATCGAGCAGGACGCCGACATGGTCTGCTTCGTTTATCGTGATGAGGTCTATAATAAGGAGACCGAAGATAAGGGAGTGGCTGAGCTCATTGTCGCAAAACACCGTGCCGGTGAGACCGCGACCATCCGTCTGGCTTGGCTCCCCGAGTACACCTTGTTCGGAAATCTGGCTCAAGACATCGCAGGCGCGCCGATACCGGGTCCCGCCATGCCTCGCCCGGACCGGGGCGACATCACGCTCTGATTCATTTGCCGCAGAAGGATGTCTCAGTACCCCGTGTGGACGCCTTGGTTTGGCACCGGTGTGAGCGTCTTGGCTTGGCACCCCGTGTGGATGCCCCGTACTTATTAGCCAATTAAAACGATCTATTGTTCAGCCGTCGCCGAACTTTCAGTCGCCGCTGCCGGCTTGCTCGCGTCGGTCTTTGGCGATTTCGTTTTCTTGGGCTGGGCAAGCCGCGCTTCGAGCTCAGCAACTCTGGCTTTCAAGTCTTCGACCTCATTTTTGGTCGCCACGCCAATTTTCTGCAAGCTCTGAAGGATCTTTTCGTTCGTCAAAGCGCTTCGCAGTTCGGCGGAAGGGGCTTTCACAAACGATTTCGCCTTGCTGAGAGTGTCCTTCTCGAGGGCCTTCAGCACCCTGAGTCGGTCGTTGGCCTGGTTTTTCGCCTCGGCAAATGCACGGGTCAGAGTTTCTTTGTTCAGTTTCATGGTCGAGTCGCTCCTGTTTTGGAAACTGAATAGCATAGATATGGCGCATCGCGCAATATCTGATACGAAGATCAAGTGACCAATATACTTTGCAAAACGCACTGCGAAATAAACTTGAAGACTCGCGATGCTACGTGTAACGTCGCTCGGTATTTGCTGCCGATTGTCAACTGGTGTGAGGCGTGGGATCGTGTCAATTCGAGCTATGGTTTTTATGAAAAGCTCTTTTATGG
>CAYNDM010000108.1:742-5910 GCA_964395265.1 uncultured Bacteriovoracaceae bacterium | reverse complement strand
GACCGCAATCGACGTCTCCTCGCATTCTCACCGGCATCGTGGCGATGCTTTCTCTGAGTCTTGCCTCCTGTTCTCCCGGAATGTTCTTCGGCAGCAGCACTGACGAAGACGTCCAAAACACACCCAGCTATCGAAAGATCAATCCCAACTGCACCCATGTGAATCTCGGGCCAGGGGATGGCAAGCTCAGCGTGCAAGGGGTTCGAGGTCTGATCCACTGCTTCAATGCGGATGGAGGATTGAAAGAACTTGAGACCCTGATGGATCGCCTCTCGGATGAGGAGCTTTTACCGGTCGTCAATGTCCTCAATCGACATCTCCTCGAGAACCCCTCCTACATGTTTCAGCTCGAGAGCACCTTCTATCGATTGAAGGAGACTCGTGAGCTGGACGATACGCTGCTCCAGCTCGGCAAGCTCATGAACAACACCGAGTTCGTGGTCGCGTTCATCGCATTCTTCAAGGAAAGCTACTACGAGCGCGATACCCAGGACCGAAGGCGTTTGCTGAAGGCCGTGGAGCAGATCGGCAAGCGGGTGAATCCCGAAAACGTCGCTACCGCGATCGATCTCGGGTTGACCTACGCGGAGTCGAACGCGTTGCACAGCTTGATGAAGCGCTTTCGCGGCTCCAGCCCTGGAGGTCGCGATGGGCACGAGCTGGTCTCCGCTGTGCGCCAGTATCTGGTCGAGCGCCGCCAGGTGATGGTGAAGGGTGCCGACGCAGGCGAGATGATCCCGGTTGATTTTCCGGTCGTGCAGGAGGTGATGAGGCTCCTGAGCGACAATGGGGCGAACAGCCCCCTTTACGGCGCGTTCGATCGCGCTTTCGGGACGACCGAAGCCGAGCTTCAGGTCAATGTGCCTTACACGAACTCCGTGATCAGGGCGCTGACCATGGATCGGGATCGCGGCCCGATCATGAACAACCTGACGTCGCTCTTCCACTTCTTCAATCGACCGATCGACTGTCTCTACGGATCGCTTCGCGTGGAGAGCGGCAACTTGCATATCCTGAATCGGATCGCCGCGAAGAACAAGGGCGATGCGGCGGACTACATTCGCAGGCAGAGCCCGTTGGAGTTTGGGTTCCTGAAGCCCTTCTGCGATATCCCCCCAGAGCTCGGCTACTATTACCTGTCGGTAGTCGACCTTGGGTACACTTTCGCGGACGGCGTTCCGGTCATGGAGCCCGTCTCGACGATGGTCAAGGCGGTCCAGGATGCGGGACTCCTCGAGTTCCTGGTGAAGTTCATGTCGGATACCGGCGTGGGCGTCGACGCCGACACGGGCGGGTTGAAGCACTTGATCCCGGTCATGAGCGAGGTCACGGATCGCGGTGCATGGGATGACCTGACCCTTCTCGCGACGCTGGCTAATGACAACGGCCGCGTCGAGCTCGCGGACTTCATGGTCTTCCTTCTGGAAGGGAGGCCTGAGCTGGACGGCATGAGCATCTTCGCCGTCCTATCCGATGCGTTCTCGAAGGTGAGTCCGGGCCCGATGTACAACGTGGCCTACTCCATGCGCCACTACGCCGAATCGGATGAGAAGGTCTCCGCGCAGGCGCTTCGCCGGCTGAGAAACGCCTTCTATGCCAACGACGTTCACCCTTTGATCGGCCTCGGGCGGGACCTGATGACCTCCGCTACCGAGGACCAGGAGTTCTGGGACGTCCTGTTCAAGATCGCGACTGATCACCGGCAAGAAGTCGAGGATTTTTTCAAGTTCTCGGCAAGGATCCTTCAGGACGGGACGATGCGCGAGCTGCTGCAGGCGAGCGTGGTCATTTTCCACAAAGTGGCGCAAGAAGGGGCGCAGCCGGTCCAGGCAGGCGTGGCACCCGCGTTCGTGTCTCGAGCCCGCCATGAACTCTGCTCGGACGGGGCGATCTGCCCGGGCAAGGTGGTGACCGCTCCTGGGATCGTTTTCCAGGACATCGATGAACAGGATCCATGCCGCCGCCTGAATCTGAATTTCAGCTTGTCGGATACGGACCATCCTCAATACCAGCAGAACCTGCGGGACTACCTTGCCTGCCTGAATCATCGCGGCCAGTACGACGACGTGGTCGCGGCGGTGGATTTTCTCCGCTCAGAAACGATCAGCACGGGCGGGAAGTCGTTCTGGCAGTTCCAGATCGACCTGGTGAAGGACCTGGGGAGCGTCATTGAGCTTTATCCAGCCGAGCTTCGTGACCTGATGAACCGGATCTTTCACGCGTACGACAACGACAAGCGGTTGGTCGATTTCTTCAAAGGAACCTCGCTCCTCATCGCTCATCGAGTCAGCGGTGGGGCAGACGACGAGGGCGGGCCGGTATTGAGGCCGCTGGTCGACCTGATTCGCCCCCTTTTCCAAAAGAACTCCCAGGGTATCGAACACGTCGTCCCCGGCTTGCGCAGGACGATTCATCTTGGGGGAAATGTCCTGGTTCGCCCCGAGTTTTCGGATTCGCTCTCACTGATCCAAAGAACCGTGCTCGCCGAGAACGTGGACAAGGACCCGGTCGTCTCTCCGCCTCCCGCTCTTCCGAACGTCGGCGTCGACAAGATCATGCGCGAAGTGCGTAAATGGGAGTGCGTCGCTGAGCCCGATCAGCAGCGCGAGCGAGCCGCGACCATCATCGATGATTACAATTACGCGGTTACGTCCTGGGACGTGATCGCTGGCAGCACTCGCCGCAGCTGGACCAAGGGGGAGTTCAAAGCGGCCGTCGATCCCGTGTTCCAGAAGTTCACCGATCCTAGGCAGAATCTCCAGACCAAGAACCTGCTCGAGGGCATGCTGGAGTTCATCCAGTATTTCTCGCAAGAGGAGCCTCGGCTGTCGTCGCGAGGAACCCTGGTGCGAGAGCGGATGTCGGCGAAGAAGCACTATCCGCCGAGCGAGCTCGCGGATTTCCTAGCGCGCAGATCGGCTGATCCACGCCTGATCCTTTGGTTCTATGAAGAGTTGGACGAGGAGACCAAACGCAGGGGAGAATCGTGCTCAGGCAGTACCTTCTGCGTCGAGCGCAAGCCTCGGGTGAAGCTCGTCAACAGCTTGGATCTGCTCGAGCTGGTGCTGGTGGCGTCCGACTTCGAGTACGCGGAAATCATCAATCCGGGCAATAACGGGCTGGAGTTCCTGCAGATGATCGCCGAGTCCTGGGGAGACGAGCCGCGAGAGTCTTGGCCGCAGGAGATTCAGGACGCCTACCCTCCTGGGAAGACTCCGCCCACTTTGGCTGAGACCTACGAGGAGATGGTGGCTACCCACCGGAGGTTCAGCCGCCTGACCGGATATCCCAGGGTCGATGACTGTGCCCCGGAAGACGAGGATACCGATATCGTCGTCGATCGCCCAGGCGGGATCCATGTCCCGTTCATTCCTCACTGGGTGAAGGCTTCGCTCTTCAACATCGCGCAAGCGCTGCCCGTGGTGAAAGAGAACCTGCCCGGCTCCGGATACCCGAACGAAGGGGGAATGAGGGTCATTCGCGACATCCTTTATCAGATCCACAGCAGCACCCCGCTGGCGGACCGGCATAAGAACGCGGGCTGGAAGAACAACCTGAGCGCTGCCACGAGCCTCTCGCGCCGGGGCATCTTCAGGCAACTCGGGCGTCAAGCGCGGGGGTTCAGCGCGAACGATCCGGCTTATGCCGCCATGATCCGCACGGTGGTCAAGGGTGCCGGGGACCCGTACCTCAAGAAGACGATGAACACGTTTTTCGCGTCGGACCCGGATCGGCGCCTGCTCTGGAATTTGCTCAACGAGCTCTTCGATACGCTGGACTCCTCGACTCCGCTCGAATTGGCCCGAATGAAGCAGATGTATCTGTACTCGATGGCGGCGACCGATCAGCTCGATATCGCGTCAAGCTCGTTGCGGCAGATCGAGCCGGTCGCGCGCGTTTACTACGATTACCTGGCGGGCAGCACGGACGTGGTTCGTGATCTTCTCAAGTCCAAAGAAGTGTCGCGCATGGTCCGCGCGATCTTCGAGGATCCAGCCTCGGTTCAGAAGGCGCAGCTGGGAAGCCTGATTCGTTTCGCGCTGATCGACGATCGCCGGGGCACCGATTTGATGGCAATGGTGAAAGCCATCGACGAAGATCCCGTCGCGCACGGCGCCCTGGGGCGTTTTTTGGATCGCTTCGAAGTCCTGAAGGCCGATCCTCGCTACACCTCGTTGGGCATGGGTGATCGCCTTGACGATCTGATCGAGTTCCTCAAGGAGAATCCGATCGAAGGCCAGCCTCAGACCGCGGCGGTGATCCGCTCCTACCTGGCCGCGCGCCTTTACTCCAAGGCTGGCGGCTCTTTGCCGAGCGACGCTGAAGAGCTGATGCGTCTTGCGGCTCGGCATCCTGACCAAGCCTACAATCTCCTGCTGACTCTCGCCCGTAACATCGACAACGGGAACATCGAGGATCTGATGCGACTCATGCGTTGCAGCATCGAGGGAGCTCCCGCGACCCCTTGCCACGAATAAGTCCCCGCGTGAGTTGACTCCGGTAGGCCGGGGTTGGAGAATGGACGTATGTCCAACATCGACGTGCAGTCTCTTACCGAGGAAATCAAGCAGCGGAGTCGTTTCGTCGACGAGATTTTGACGGAGTCCTCGAAAGTGATTGTGGGCCAGAAGATGCTGCTCGAGCGCCTGCTGCTCGCACTGCTCTGCGACGGGCATGTCCTGCTCGAAGGCCTTCCTGGACTGGCGAAGACTCTGACGATCAAGACGCTGGCCGATATCATTCACGCCGATTTCCAGCGCATCCAGTTCACCCCTGACCTTCTTCCCGCGGATCTGGTCGGGACGATGATCTTCAATCAGAAGACTGGCGAGTTCACTCCCAAGAAAGGCCCGGTGTTCAGCAATCTGATCCTCGCGGACGAGATCAACCGCGCTCCCGCGAAGGTGCAGAGCGCGCTGCTCGAGGCGATGGGCGAACACCAGGTCACGATCGGCGATACGACTTACCCGCTCGCGGATCCGTTCACCGTGCTGGCGACCCAGAACCCGATCGAGCAGGAAGGGACTTACCCGCTTCCTGAAGCGCAGTTGGATCGCTTTCTATTCAAGGTGAAGGTCGGGTATCCGACCCAGAGCGAAGAGAAGGGCATCCTCAACCGGATGTCCGGTGTTCAGGCTCCCAAGGCGATGAAGGTTTGCCATCCGCAG
>CAYNDM010000108.1:0-732 GCA_964395265.1 uncultured Bacteriovoracaceae bacterium | reverse complement strand
ATCCTCGATGCTCGGGACCTTTGCTCGAAGATCTACATGGATGAGAAGCTCAAGGACTACATCCTGAGCGTGATCTTCACGACGCGGTTCCTGCACAAGATGGGCCTGCCGGAGCTCAAACCCATGATTCAAGTGGGAGCTTCGCCGCGCGCGACCATCGCGCTCGCCAAGGCCAGCCGGGCGAACGCTTTCATCCGTCATCGGGGCTATGTCACGCCCGAGGATGTCAAATCGATCGCGTACGACGTGCTTCGGCACCGGGTGATCGTGTCTTTCGAGGCCGAGGCCGACGGGGTCGACAGCGAACAGGTGATCAAGAGGATTCTCGAGCACGTGGAAGTGCCTTGAGCCAAGGGCAGGACCATGCTTTCCGATGAGTTGCTCAAAAAAGTCAGGCTCATCGAGATTTCCACCCGGAAAGTCGTCGATGACGTGATGTCGGGTCAGTATCGCAGCCATTTCAAGGGCCACGGCGTGCAATTTTCCGAGCATCGCCCGTACGTGCCCGGCGACGATATCCGGCATATCGACTGGAAAGTGAGCGCCAGGACCCGCGAGCCGCTGATCAAGAAATTCGAAGAGGAACGCGAGCTGACGGTGCTCCTGATGGTAGACGTTTCGGGCTCTTCGTCTTTCGGGTCGAGCGGAAAGCTCAAATCGGAGATCGCCGCCGAGATCGGCGGCATGCTGGCCTACGCGGCGACGCATACGGGAGACAAGGTCGGGGCGTTG
>CAYNDM010000107.1:0-9165 GCA_964395265.1 uncultured Bacteriovoracaceae bacterium | reverse complement strand
CTATCGACTGGGGTTTGAGCGCAGCGACGACGCGGACCCATTGATGGACGATCCCCTCAAGTTCGAGGTGCAGCTCGCCTCCCTTCAATCGCAGTTTCATGCGGTATCCGGAAGCTCCTATGAGTTGTCCACGGGCATGGAGCCCGGAGCGATTCTCGCGGTGCGAGTCAGGGTCACTAACGCGAGGACTGGAGCGACGACGGTTGTCCGCGTTCCGCTGCTCGTGCAGTGCTCGAACGTCGACGGAATGGATCAATTCTCGTTGGATCCGTCGAAGATCAGCGTGAGCGCCTCGGAGACGCTCAATGTCTACAGCTACGGCGCTCTGGGAATCGTCCAAAACGGCCCTGCGAACGGCAATTACCTTCTGCGCTTCGATATCAACGGCGATGGAATTTACGACACCGATTGGATTCCCGATAGCGAAGCGCATCGCGATTACTCGCTCTACGTGTCTCCGGCTCCCTCGTATGCGGCGAAAAGGATGATCCACGTCCTGGTTTGGGAGAAGGGTTGCAACATCGTAAAAAAAGCGTCTGCGCCGCATGAACTCCGCGCTCCGGCTAAAGTGACGGAGACGAGCCCTTTCCCCAGCGGATACGACTTCGTTCAAGCAACGCTGTCCCAGTCGCTCTCCGCCGGCGCGCCCGGTAACGTCCCCGGGGCGAACGTCGAGTTTCTCGGCACCAGGAAACGCGGAGGAAGCGAGTTTCAGGAAAACTTCTCCTGCGCGTACTCGGAGGAGGGCAAGCTCTACGTCAAGGCCCATGCTCAAGGCGAGAACGCGGGCGGGGGCGAGCCCAGGAGTAAATACGGATTGGATCTCGAGCTGAAGATCTCGGGGGACAATACCCGCGGGCTCGCCAGCGAGAGAACTGCCACTGGCCTGCGCGCCGATTTCAAGAACCTGACCTATTCGACGGATTACGCTCAAGACGTTCTTGGACGCTACGTCTTCAAGCCAGGCTCCTGCAACGTGACCAAAGTCAATGTCAAGACCACGCCGGATCCGAACAATCCTCAGTGCGGCGCTTGCGACCAGAACGTGGTACAGATCTTCTAGACTGAGGTCGAGGGCGGCTTCAGTTGCTCTCAGCTGGTTCATAACAGGATCGAGAGCGGCGCGGAACAAGGCGGGGATGACGACCCCTCGAACGAGGAAGTCGTTGCAAGCCTGAGCTCCGGGCGATATCAGTGCAAGCAGAAATTCGAGAACCGGATCCAAAAGTGCCCTCCGCCCGAGAACGTCTGCCTGTGCCCGAGCCATCCCCTTTACGATCCTTGCGAGTGCGCGGGAAACTGTCCGGAGCCAGCTCCCTCGGCGAGCCCTGTGCCCGTGCCGCCGGGGACTCCAAAGCCGACGCCTATGCCGCAACCCACCCCGCCGCCGTCCACGCCTAAACCTAGTCCCGCGCCCACGGTGCCACCGAAAGGCTTTTAGGATGAAGGGCAAGCTCTGGGCGATCAGTCTCACTTTCGCGATCGCGGCCTGCACAGGCAAGCCGGCTCCACTCAAGCGTCTCCTGAGCCCGCTCGGGGATTTGGGAGAGCTGGGTGCTCCCGCGCGCGCCGAATTCTGCACGCAGGATCCGGAGGCGATCAAGCCCGAGCTCAAGTACATCTTCCTGGTTGACCAGTCCACGAGCAACCAGACTCTCGATGATGGCAACGCGGGAACCGATCCGACCGGCGAGCGCCGCTTCAAACCGATCGAGATTTTCATGAACGAGCTGCTCGCCGACAACGAGGACGATAACTCGATTTACTTCTCCCTCATCACTTTCAACACCTATGCGCGAGTCAGGCCCCTGACGGAGCCCGGAGTCATCCCCGATCCTCCTTTCGCGCAGGCTTCGTCCTTCGCTTCCAAGGTCAACTCGATGGCGGCGCTGATCCATCAGGTGATGAAGGAGCCTGACGAGGGGTACACGCGTTACGGCGAGGCCATGCGCGTGGCAAGGGAGCTGATCAACAAGGACATCGAGAAGAGCAAGGCGGATTCGCTCGCGCAGGGTCAGGCTGGAAAGCTCCCCAGGTCGTCGGTTTATGCGATCTTCCTCATCAGTGACGGGCTCCCGAAGGTGAGCGACATCCAATCCGAGAACGAGCAGGAAAGGGCTGATGCGATTGCCGCCGCCGAAAAACTGGTTCGAATCGATCCGGCTGACAAGGCCTACGTCGACAAGATCGTCTTGAACGCGGGTTTTTACTTCAACGGGGATACCGAGGCCTACAGTCCCAGCCAGGTCGCCGCGATCTCGGCTTTCATGACCGACCTGGTTAACGGGCCCGATGCCGTTGATCCGAAGGACGATTTGGGTGCATTCGTGACCTTTCCTGGGCACATTGATTTCCTCAGATTCGCCCCGCCCGAGCGCCTTCGCCGGTTCATCGTCAAGGACGTGACATTGCGAAATCTCAATGCGGTCTGGGAGGACGGACTGTTGCGCCGCGACTCCGACCAGGACGGCTTGAGCGACGCGCTGGAGCTCAAGATCGGCACCGACCCGCTCAAGCGCGATACCGATGGCGACGGGGTTTCGGATCGGGTGGAGTTCTCGACCATGCCCTGCACCGAGGGGGATTGCCAGGCCAGGATTTTCAATGCCTTTCACGGCAGTATCTGCAGCTCAGTCAAGCCGGCTGACACGAGCGTCAGGCCGGTGCCTTACGGGGACCGGGACCGCGACGGCCTGAACGATTGCGAGGAGATCATCCTGAAGACCAATCCGGACTCCTTTCACTCGAACGGTTCATGGATCCCGGATTGGCTGCAATTCGTGAGCGGCTTGAATCCTAACGTCGCCCATAGCGTGCTCGAGTCCGACCCGGACCAGGATGGCCTGACCACCGCTCGCGAGATCAAGCTCAACACGCCGATCATGACCGCCAATACGGAGCTGAACGGAGTGCCCCCCACGAGCTACAAGCTGACCAAGCTGTCGGAGACCTCGACCCGGACGTGCTACCAGCTTGAAGTCGACGGCATCGTCTTCAGTCGCGAAAGCGACGAATTCGCGCTCTATCTCACCCAAGGAACGTCGGTCCTCGAGTCGCGCGACATTCTCAGAGTCGCGCGCGCGCGCATCAGCGGCGGGAAGTTGACATTCAATCGCGACGATTTGGAATAGGCGCCGGTTGACCCTGGGTCATCGATGACTCATCATCTGTAGTTAAGGTGATGAAATCCACGAAGTCTGTCCATGGGTTGGCCCTGTTCTCAGGGCTGTTGCTGGCCGCGACCGCCTCCGCCGCGACGGAGAGAGCAGGGGACTCGGATCGCACCCAGACCGCGATGGACGGGGTCATCGTCGAGGCCGTGGAGCGGTATCCAAACCCGAACCGAAGCGAGATCCATCTGGGCTTGGGCCTTTATCCCTTCGATCCTTACTTCAACGCGTTCGCGTTCAATGCCGGGTACTCCTACACCATGAGCCGCACCTTTACGTGGGAGATCGTCAACTTCAACTATCTCTATACCGTGCAAAAGGGACTGCGCGAGCAGCTGGCGGACGAGTTCGGCCTCGCGCCCGAACAGATCGAGAGACCGAAACTCGCGATCTCGACTCAGGCGGTTTTCACGCATAGTTACGGGAAGTTCGTGTTCCTGGACGACAAGATCCGTTACTTCAGGAGCGGCTTCATGTTGGGGGCGGGAGTCTTCCAGACTTCGCGGCAGAGCCTGCCCACGGCCAATGTCGGCGTTCGCCTGGACATGTACGTCGGTCCGGCGTTCTCCTGGAAAGTGGATATCAGGGACCATGTGGCGGTCACTGGAGGTTTCGAGCAGTTCGTGATCTTCAGCTTGCTTGGGAGCCTGAGCTTTTAGCGAATCATGCGTAGGTTAGGGATTCTTCTTCTCAGTGTCACTCTGCTCGCGTCTCTGGCCGCTCCGGTCATGACCGCTGACGCGCAGGAGTGGAAAGGGAAGGTCCCTTCGGGCGCCAACGAATCCGGGCGATGGAAGGAGCTTCTCAAGGAGCTCGAGGAGGAGAAGCTCTACTTCACGCTGCTGGCCGCCGCCGAGCGCGTCCTTCTCTACTTTCCGGACGTCGAGATGAAAGAGCTCGCCTACAAGATTATCGTCCGGACGATCGCACGGGGTTACCCGTTCCAGCTTTGGGAGTCGTTCAGGACCGCGGATATCGATCCGGGCGAGAAGAAAGAGCGCTTCGCATCGAGCTACCATACCTACAAGGGGATCCTGAACGAGAGACTGGGGAACGAGCGCTGGGCAGAAAGCCACTTCCGAAAAGTCGACCACGAGGGCACGCCCGCCTACCAGTTCCACCTGGCGATCAAGGCTTACGAGTCGAAGAAGCTCGATGAGGCGGTCGAGAAGCTCAAGAAAGTGTTGAGTCTGGTGGGGGACGACGGCGATCGCGCCACGGCGATGCACGCGGCCCGTACCCTGGCCCGGATCTACTTCGAGCAGGAGAAGTACAAGGAGTCGCTCGAGATCTACGATAGTTTCCTTTTGCGCATGAACCCGCAGTTCTTCGACGACTGGGTCGAGGCTGCCTGGAACCTCTATTACCTGGGCGACTACTCGAAGGCGCTCGGATACCTGTACAACCAGGAGTCGTCGAGCGCGGCCGGGAGGATCAATCTCGAGAAGTACCTGCTCCGCGGCCTGATCTACAAGCAGATCTGCGCGGAAAGCGAGATCGGGAGCCTTCGCAAGGCCTTTGATCAGGAGTTCGGCAAGCTCGTGGACGGGATTCGCGTCGGGCAGCCGCTGGTGAAGTTCAGGGTCCTGCGGGAAATCACGACTTCGAGATCCCTCGAGTACCGGGAGGTGAGGACCCGGCTGGACGCGCTTCGATCGGAAGCCAGGAAGATTTCCGCTCTCTCGTCGAGGTCGCGCGCTATGGCCACCGTCGTGATCAAGAACGAGATTTTCAGGCTGGCTCGCATGGAGTCTTTCCTGCTGCCCGAGCAGCTGAACCTCGCTGCCGAGCAGATCGTGAACGTGCAGAAGAGCCTGGAGTTCCTGCGTTTCGAGATGGAGCGGGAGAAATTCAAAGCCGAGGACGTGTTCAAGAAGGAGGACAGCGCTTCGGGTCCGGCGCCTGCCAGGGCCGAGTCCGAGAGCGAGAAGAAGTTCGATGAGTTGAAAATCTCCTGGAAGCAATCGGGAGATTTCTGGAGGGCTGAACGGCTTAGTTACCTGGCCGTGATCGAGAACCGATGCAAAAAACGAGCACCTTAACCTCGATCATCGCCGCCTTCCTGCTTTCGGCCCCGCTGACTTTGGCAGCCGACGCGCCACAGCCCACCAAGAAGGCGGGGAACTCTTCCCAGGCGAAAGGCTCGGAGAAAGCCCGAAACAGCCAGTTCGAAAAGGAGCTGACGGAGTTCCTGAAAAAGACGGATTCCTCGATTTCCCTGATCCGCTATCAGATCACGAAGAGCACGAACGCTCCTTTTCTGGCGGATCTGTACCAGCAGCTCGGCGAGCTCCTGCTCCAGAAGGCCAATGCGTTGTACTTCCTCCACACCGAGCAGGAAGGAGCGGGGGCGACGGGAGATCGGCAGGAGATCAGGCCCGTGACCTCCACCCAGAAGGAGGCCGTGGTCATCTTCGAGCGAATCCTGCGCGATTTCCCGAATTACGAGAAGATCCCGAACACTCTTTTCCTTCTGGCAGTCTCGCTCAAGGCGCTCGACAATACTCCTCGTTTCATCCAGACGGTGCAGGACCTGACCAAGCGGTTCCCCGATACCAAGGAAGCGCATCGCGGTCGCCTCCTGATGGGGATGCACCTGACTGAGCGCCAGATCTACGACGAAGCCTTGAACTACCTGGAGCCTGTGCGGCGCTCGAAGTTCGTCTTCGAGAAGAATCTAGCCAAGTACCGCATCGGACTGGTTTACCTCGCTCAGGAAAAGGCGGTTCAGTCGCTGAAGATGTTCGAGGAAGTCGTGGTGGACCCTGAGCTCGAGGCGGCGGTCGCCGCGTCGACGGTCAAGGACCCGCTTCTGATGGACAAGCAGTCGGAGAACCTCAAGCGCGAAGCCCTGATCGACTCGATCCGCGTCTACACGGTCGCCCACGCGAAGAACCCGAAGCCCGTGGAGTATTACCTGGGGATCGCTCCGTCGGAGGAGCTTTTCCAGGAGGTGATCGAGAAGCTGGCTTTCAGATACATCACCATCAAGCAGTACCCTCAGGCCATCGAGCTGTTTCGTGTGTTGAGCCAGCGCATCTCGGACCCTGAGCGCGTCGTGAACATCTTTCGGGACGTTCTTCTCTCGATTCCGCCCAAGGAGCGCATCGCGGTCCCTCCGAAAGAGGTCCGCCTCGTCATCCAGAAGCTTGACCAATGGCTGAGCTATTTCTCCATTCCCGCTGCGACCCGCCGCAAGGCGATTCTCTTCTTCGAGCTGCAGGTGCGCGACCTGGGTACTCGCTGTCACGAGGCGGCCAAGGCGGAACGCCATCCCGGCAAAAAGGACGAGCTCCTTTCTCGCGCGCGCGATTACTATCTGATTCACCTGCAGTTCTTCCCGAAGAACCGGTATTCGGCCAAGATGGCCACGAACCTGGGTGACATCTACTTTCAGCAGAAGGACTACCTCAACAGCGGGGAATGGTACCTGCGCACCTACGAGGGCGAATTCGGAAAATCGCCTCAGCGTAAGGAGCTGATCAAGAACGCCGTCTATGCGCTTCAGCAGACCCGTGAGGGAAGCTACTACGATCAGATGCGGTCGCGAGGCCGACTCCTGCACGCTTTGAATCTCTATCAGCGCGAGGCTCCCGAGATCCGGCGTGACCCCAAGATTCGGTTGGTGATCCTCAAGACCCGCTACGAGCAGGGTTTTTATGACGAGACGCTGGGACAGCTCTATCAGTTCGTCCGAGACAACCGCGGCAATAAGTACGCGCCTCAGGCGGCGGAGCTGATCCTCGATTTCTATAATCTGAAAAACGACATGAAGGGCCTGACCGAGGCGGCTGGGCGGATCCTGGGGCTTCGGCTCGCCGACAAGTCGTTCAACGCGCGCTTGGCGGAGATCCAAAAGACCGCCACGTTCAAGCGGATCGAGCAGAAAATCCAGCAGAGCACCGGCTACAGCGGGGTCGGAGCGGCTAAGGAGTACCTCTCGGCAGCTATGTCCCTCGGGGACGCGGGCTTGAAGGATGCGGCCCTCAAGGAAGCTTTGGCCTCGAGTCGCAAGGGACGCGACCTGGTCACGTACTTCAAGACGGGTGAGCTGCTCGCGATGCAGGAGAAGAATAGCGGAAAGCGGGGCGAGCTTATTACCTCGATCGCCACCGAGCACTTGCGCTTGGCCCGCTTCGGGGCCGCTCTGGGCTTCCTGAGTCGGGCCGAAAGGACCGCCAAGCTGGATGCCGCGGGAATGAACGCGGTCTATACCGAGAAGATGCGGATTGCGCTTCTGCTTCGCGATCTGAGCCTGTTGGAAGGCCTCGCTTCACAGCCGCGCTGGGCCCAGCTCCCACCTGACCTCAAGAAACGCACGACCGAGATCGTTCAGGAGTACGTGGCTTCGGGAGTGCCCGTTCCGGAGCGCTTGCTGGCCAGGGCGCTCGAGGGAGGGGTATCGGACGGGATGGCGATGGCGCTTTTCAAAGTCGGCAACCGGCTGCCGCGCTCGGCCTCGGCTCAGCTGCATGCCTATGCGCGCACGACCTGCGCGAGAGGCGGAGGCTCGGTGTGCCATTGGTTGCGGATGGGGCAGGCTGACGCGGCACTTCAGGGCTACCTCGATGCGCTTGCCAAATCCCCTCCAAACATGGGATCGCTCGAGGGGCTGGCGGGAAGGTTCCCCTCGGTCGAAGCCGCTTACCGGGCGATGGATGGGTCTGGCGACCCGTATCTGGACATGTACCTCGCCGTGAAAACCTATTTTCTCTACTCGGAACTCGGCCGCTTCCTGGAGAAGACGGCCAAGTCGACGCCTGACGCCACTGAAGTCCTGATGCAGAAGGCGAACGAGTCGATGGATACGGCCAGGAAATACCTGGCGGCGTGCGGAACTGTCGCCAAAGCGGCCGCAATTCAAGGCCCTCAGCCGGCGATCTGCGACGGCAGGAGCAACCCCAATGTCTCCGCGTATCTGCGGGTGGGCGCCTCCCGGCCGAGTCGCAAGCTGACTTCGGATCCGAGCTCCGAGCGGATCGTGGCTTTGCAGAAATCGCTCCTGGTGGATGAGGATCGAGCGATCAACTTGGGCACGCTTGGCAATCTGTATCTCAGTGGGGGAGCGGTCCATCAGGCGATCGCGACGGCGAGCCTGGGGCTTTCGCAGAACATCGGCGAGGAAGATGAGTTCAAGCGGATCCTGGGATGCGGGCTCGCTGAGCTCGGACTCGAGAACGAGGCTCGTTTCCATCTTCAAGACGCCAAAGTTCCCGACGAAAGGAAGGCGCCATGCCTGGCCAAGCTGAGATGAAAGCGCGCCATCAGTGGCGAGGAGTGACGCACTTGGCTTGGGGAGCCGTTTTGCTGGCCTCGTCCGCTCCGGTGGAGAGCTGGGCGGTGGACACGCCGGCGGCACCGGTGCCCGGCGCGACCGATCGATCGTTCATCGAGAGCTATCCTTCGCTGAAGAAATTCGTCTTCGAGGAGCCTCCTTCGAAGTTCTCGATCGGGTTCGGGGTGGTTCCGCTCGGGATCCTGCGGGACAAGTTCTACGTCGGCTTGAATCTCTTCCAGGTCCACTGGACGACGAGCTGGCTCGACTGGCAGTTCCTCAATGCCTCGGTCGGATTCGGGATGACCTCGCAAACCGAGGCCAAGTCGATGCACTTCATCGCCAGAACCGCGCCTCTGATCCGTTTCACTGAGGTGGTCAGCATTGGTCCTCTTTTGGGCATCGAGTATGTCGAGTTTTCGAATCAGCCCGCCAAGATCAGGCAGGATGTGAGTTTCTCTGCCAAACAGAGCGACCCTGAGCCGTTCAGCTCATCGGGCCTGATTTACGGCGTGATGCTCGCTCAAAGCTTCAAGCTCGCGAGCGGGAGCACGATCCGCATCGCCCAGTCGGCGTTCATGCAGAACTACTCCACCAACAAGGCGGGGCGCGACGGCTGGATCTACAACTTCAACGGCGAGAGCGCGCAGAGCCCGATCTACACGCCGGCGCCCGACGCGGTCGAGCCCGCGATGGCTTTCCTTCTCGAGCTTTCGATCA
>CAYNDM010000106.1:8798-9183 GCA_964395265.1 uncultured Bacteriovoracaceae bacterium | reverse complement strand
GCCATCCACCTCATCCAGCCCCGCCTCGGGACGCACCAGGATCGATGCGATTCGATTTCGAAACGAGCCGAACAACTATCGCTCCCCTGGCGACGGGCAAACAACTGGGTCGGGCAAAGATCCTCTCCTCGTCCTTCCCCAGGCATAAGGAGGCAAGCCACGAGGAGAGAAATGCAGGTGCAAGCTTTTGTAAGCACTCAGATTGGAGGATCAGCAAATATGCCTCTTCTGTCCGAAGGGGGATTCATCCATAATCAGGAAAATGGCTTCGGATCAGCTCGGAAACTACTTCTATTTGTCGCAGATCGTGCTGGGCGTGCTTTTTCTCATCGCTGGCTGGCTCGTGTTCGGGAGCCGGAGCTCCAGTCGATTTTTCAAATCCAGG
>CAYNDM010000106.1:7170-8788 GCA_964395265.1 uncultured Bacteriovoracaceae bacterium | reverse complement strand
CGAAAGCCATCGTCAGGAGACGAACTCGCCCAAGCTCGAATGACGAAAAGCGAGCCGTTGCGCCTGAGCGGAATTTCCATCGCCGGGGAGCCGCATGAGATCCTTGGGGTTCGGAAAACGGCTGCTCCAGCCGAGATTCAGAAAGCATACCGCGATCTCATGAAGCGCTATCATCCCGATCTGGTCGGCCCGCCCGGCTCGCGAGAATGGAAAGATGCGCAAAAAATCGCGGAAGCGTTGAATCGGGCAAAAGACGAGCTATTGAAGCGAAGCCGCTGAGGCCGATCGGGCATCTGCGCTGCAATCACGCTCCAGGATGAGCATACCCGAACCCCGGCTCCGAATCGGAGCACCCCTCAATCACGACATTCATCCCAGGCTTCAGTGGATCGAGATCGCGAGCAGCTTCCAGATTCCCAGCTTTCACATCGTCGGGCTACCCGCGCCCGAGGTGAGCGAATCGCGCGAAAGAGTGCGCGCGGCGATCGAAGCCTGCGACTTCGAGTTTCCGAGGCGTAGGATCGTGCTGAACCTCTCGCCTGCCAGCGTGAGGAAGCAAGGCACGGGTCTCGATCTGGCGATGGCGTTGAGCATCCTCGGATCCTCGACGCCAAGCCCGAAAGGGCAGCCTCAGAAATGGGTCGCATGGGGCGAACTGGGGCTCGATGGAACGATCAAGTCCACGGGCCAGATTCTGAGGACGCTGGTCGCGGCGTGGAAGGAGAATGTCGACTGCGTCCTCATCCCTGAGTCGGACCTATCAGGAGCGCTCGAATGCCTCGAGGCAGTCAAGAACTGCGGCGGTTTCGATGGCCCGCCCCCGCGCGTACACGGAGCCGAAGACCTTGCAAAAGCCTGGCGGATCCTCAACGGGACAGCGCGTCCCCGAAGCTCAGACGGACCCTTCTTGATCGATGCGCCGGCGGCAAAGGCGGACTCTCGCGCCACCCAGGACGAATTGATGCCGATCTCGCCCTCACTTGAAAGAACGCTTGGGGTCTCGGCCTCAGGACGTCATCATTTGCTCCTATTGGGACCACGCGGCGCTGGCAAGAGCCATGCGCTGGAGTGGCTGAGCGCCCTTCAACCACCTGTCGAGAGCTCGCTCTTGCTCGAGCGCGCCCTGGCAGAGGAGCTTCGCGGAACCGCTTCGAGTTTCTGTCTTCAAGAACGCCCCGTGCGTCGCGTGGGGGCTCAGGTTCGCCCCTCGGCACTGATCGGCTCAGCGAACCAGACACGCCTCAGGCCAGGAGAGTTCTCGCTCGCGCACGGAGGCCTGCTCCTGGCCGACGAATTCCCCGAATGGCCACGCGATGCCCGCGAGTCGCTCCGCGAACCCTTGGAGCGAGGGCGAATCAGCCTGACCCGCTCCCAGGCATCCGTCGAGCTCCCTGCCGAGTTTCTCTTGGCGGCTAGCGGAAATTTCTGCCCCTGCGGTGGCTGGCCAAATGAGCTTCCGCGCCCCGAAGGCTTCGATCCCGGTTCCTCGGGAATCACGAAATGCCGATGTTCTCCTCGAGCCCGGAGCTCCTATTGGGAAAAGCTCTCCGGGCCGATCCTGGATCGGATCGACCTGATCGCGAGGATCACGCCCCGGCTCGCCCGGAGCGATCGCGGG
>CAYNDM010000106.1:0-7160 GCA_964395265.1 uncultured Bacteriovoracaceae bacterium | reverse complement strand
GCTTCGGCATCGCGTTCATGAGGCGCAGGAGCGAGCCCGAAGGATCTGGGGTAAACCCGCGGGACAGCTGAGCGGCGCAAGCCTCCAGGATCTGCTCCGGGATCATTCAGCTTGGGAGCGATCGCTCGAAAGCTTGAGTTGCCAAAACCTACGGGCCAGACACAAGCTTCTTCGTGTCGCCTTGTCGCTAGCTGCCTGGGATGACCGTGATGCTCCCGGAGAGTCCCACTTCGCCGAAGCGAACCGCTATCGCGCGGAGCAATGCGGGCTGCTCTCACGCCAGCCATCCTGACCCGGCTTCTTCCGTCATCCTCGGGTCCGCCACCCAAGACGGCGATCATTTCAGAGCGAAAGTGACTCTTACCACCACGCTGATTTTCTGCTGTCCTGGTTCCACTGGCGGAGGAGCCATCAACTGTTTGGAGCGGGCAGCGGACTCAGCCCCCATGGTCATCCAAGGCCCTGGAGCGGGCTCGTGCACAGCACCTTCGTGAATGGAAAGCACCTCCCCGAGCGTCGCACCCAGGCTTTTCGCAAGCCTTTCAGCGCGACTTCGCGCGTTTTCCGCAGCGGACTTCAGGCAATCGAGCCGCTCCTGCTCGCGTTTCGCGTCCGACAGAAAAGTGGTGAGCTGCCCAACGTCCTTCAAACCCTCGCGGGCGGCGATCGCGATGACCTCTCCGAGTCGCTGGACCTGCGAAGTCGCCACCAGCAAACCCATGCGCGCGCGGTATCCCTTGTGGATCGCCTTGCCCTTCTCCCACTCCTGCACGGCTTGGACAGAATACTCTACCGTCCTCAACTCGACGTGCTCGAGGTTCAGGCGCTGAATGGACTCGCGCGTTCTCTGATAAGCTTCGGTCGCGAGCTTGGCTGCCGCCTTGAGATCGTCGTTCGTGATCTCCGCCGTCAGCACGATCGAGCCCCGATCCGTCGTCACCTCGCGGGTACAGCTGCCTTCGACACTCACCTGTCGCTCCGCGGAAAAAACCGAAGACGAACCCATGAAGCCCAGAATGGCAACCAGGGCCAAGCTAAAAATCCGGCTATCCGAACTCATACCCACCTCCTGCCCCGACTCTAGCTCGGGAGCTTTTCCCCACAAAAGGATTTTCGCGCTCGCCAGACTGTGGAAGAATGCAGGCATGCTGATCTGGGTCATCGAAGACGATCACTCTTCCCAATTCGTCTATGAAGAGATTCTCGGCCATGAGCATCAACTCCTGTTCTTTGAGGATCTCGCAAGTTTCTGCGCCGCGCTCGACTCGGGCTCCGAGCGCCCAGTCCTCATCCTGGCCGACTTGAGGCTCAGAGACGGCACGTTTCTGAGTTTCCTGGATCAGGACGGCTCGCAAGAGAAGGTCCGAGGAATTCCCATTTTCGTGGTTTCATCCATGGACGATGCGGAGGTGCTGAGAACCTGCTTCAAGCGGGGAACCGTAGACTATCTGACGAAACCGTTCTCGAGAGCGGAGCTCCTGGTCAAAGTCGAAAAACATTTGGCGCTTCGCACGGAAAAAAATCTTAAATAGTCCCGCCCTCCAGCCATCCCTAATATGATGACTGGACATGCTGAGATTCGCATCACCGTCAAGGGACTCTCCCGTTCGAGTCGCTTCGCTGTCCAGGACTCCAGAAGTGATCGATCGGGTCGAGGCTGTTCTTTCCTCCAGCCCAGAGCACGTTCTCCTCGAGCAGGCTCGGGATCCGAATGGGCTCCGATTGCTCCTCCGTACGGGTCGATTCGGCCTGATTCTCCTTGAGCTCACCGGCTCCCGCCCCTGGGAAGACGTGAGCTCCCTGTCCCAGGAATTTCCGGACATTCCGATCGTCGCTATCCTGTCGAGATCCAAGCCACGGATCATTCAGGCATGCAAGTCAGCTGGCGCCTCCGCATGTCTCTCCAAAAACGAAATGAGCTGGTCCGCGCTTTCGCCACTCTTACAAAGAGCCGCCGCCAGCGATCGCGAGGCGATCTTGCGCGAGGGCACGCTAGCCGCGCTGGGAGCGGTCTCCGCAGGCGTCGCACACGAAATGAATCATCGCATCACCTACATCCAAAGCTCGCTTGACCTCGTGCTTGAAGGGATCGAGGAAAGCCGAGTCCTGGAAGAGCAGCCCAGGCTGGCGCCACTTTACGAGTTGATCAAGAAAGCCAGAGAGAACGCCGGGGCGCTCCGAGAGATGGTTCTGAATATCAAGAACGCAGGGCGCATCAATGCGGAAGAATCTCGTCCCACCTTGGTTTCTCAGTCGATCGAGTCGGCCCTGTCATTGGCCGCTCCTCACCTTCTCCAGGCCGCTCGAATCGAAACGAACGTCGACTCGACCCTGGTCGCCCTGGCCTGTCCTTCCTGGATCACGCAAATCCTGCTCAACCTTCTTCTCAACGCGGCTCAAGCGATGCCCAAGGGCCGCGAGCGAGAGGAAAACCTGATTCGGGTGATTGGCACGCGAACTCCCGGTGGGCAGGTACTCATCGAAGTCAGCGATAACGGCGTGGGCATCGCAAACGAGGCTGTTCCGAAAATCTTCGAGCCGTTTTTCTCCACCAAAGAGATCACCGCCGATCAAGGATCGGGACTGGGCCTTTCCGTCTGCAAGTCGTTGGCGGAGAGGATGAACGCCGATATCCGCGTCCAAAGCCAGCCGGGGTTCGGCTCGACGTTCAGCTTGATCCTTTCGAGCGCCGAGAACCTATCCGAAAAGCCTCTTCCCAATTGCCCGGACGGAGCGCGAGTGCTCATCATCGAGGACGACCCCGAGCTCGGCTCGATCATGAAGGACGTTCTCGAAGCGAATTTTCGCTGCTTGGTTTGCACGCGCGGCCAGGAAGCGCTGGAACTGATCCAGAAGGACGAGCACTTCGACGTGATCATCTCGGATCTGATGATGCCGGACATGACCGGAGCGGAGCTCTATCAGAAGATCACGCACTCGCATCCCGGCCTGGAGAAGAAATTCGTATTCATCACAGGCGGGGCATACACGCCAGGGACCCGGGAGTTCCTCAAAACCGTCTCGAACGTGGTCGTCGAGAAGCCCTTCAGCTTGAACCACGTACGCGCTCTGGTTCGCGCGCTTCTTTCCTGAAATTTCCTGAAACTTTTTGCAGTTGGAAAGGGGCGATGCTTCGCTTATCTATTGGCCATGGCCCTCAACTTGTCTCGACTCAACCTGAAACAGCAGGAAGCGGTATTGCATGGGAACGGGCCTCTTCTCATCTTGGCTGGCGCGGGCAGCGGAAAAACCAGCACCATGACCTACCGCATCGCCCATCTCGTGGCGGACCGTCACGTCCCTGCTTCCGCCGTTCTCGGACTTTCTTTCACGAACAAGGCCGCGACCGAGCTTCGGGAACGGGTCTCGTCCTTGATCACCGAGGTCTCCGGAAAACCCGCGAAGAAGGGCCTCACGATATCGACTTTCCACAGCCTTTGCGCGCGTTTCCTGCGCGCGCACGCCGAGAACCTCGGCTTCCAGAACAACTTCTCCATTCTGGACCAGAACGACCAGCTGGAGATCCTAAAGTCGATCTTCAAGAATATGAAGATCGACGATCGCAAATTCGACCTGGGGTTCGTTCTATTCGAAATCGGGCAGGCGAAGAACCGCTTCCTGAACGCCGACAAGGCCGCCGAGTACTTTCATGAATCCGGTCGCATGTCCCAGGACTACGCGCTGGCCGCCTCCGAGGCGTTTCCGAAGTACCAGGATCAGCTTCGCGTTTTGAACGCCATGGACTTCGACGACCTCCTCTACTACAGCGTCAAACTCTTCGAGGAGCACCCGGAGGTACGCGAGCACTACAACGCCCGCTTCCGGCATATCCTGGTCGACGAATACCAAGACACCAATCCGGCCCAATCCAAGCTTCTCAAGCTCCTGACGGAGCGGCAGCAGAATATCTGCGTGGTCGGCGACGACGACCAATCGATCTATTCCTGGCGGGGAGCCGACCCCACGCATATCCTGAACTTCTCGCGTTCCTACCCGAACGCAAAAGTGATCACGTTGGATCAGAATTACCGCAGCACCAACACGATCCTCGAAGCCGCCAACAGCGTCATCTCCAACAACTCCAAGCGACACGCCAAACAGCTTTGGTCCGATCGCGGCCTAGGCGAACCGATCACCGAAATCGTGGTCGAGGATGACCGCATCGAAGCGGAGCTGGTAGCCGAAGAGATCCAGAAGAGGGCCCGTGATCAGCAGCGCCCATGGAAGGACTTCGCGATCCTGTACCGCTCCAATCCCCAATCGCGGCTCTTCGAGGAAGCCCTTCGCAGGCACCAGGTCCCTTACAAGCTGGTCGGGGCGCTATCCTTCCTGGAGCGCAAGGAAGTGAAGGATACGCTGGCGTACTGGAAGCTGATCGCGAACCCGAGAGAAGACGCCTCGCTCAGAAGGGTTTTCAACTGGCCGGCGCGCGGGATCGGGAAGACCACGATCGAGACCTTGGGCAATTTCGCCTTTGAGCAGAGCATCCCGCTTTTCGAGGCCCTTCACGAGGCACCTCGAAAGACTCCGCGCGGCGCGGCGGCGGTGCTTGGCCTCAGGGACCTGATCGAGGACCTTCGCGCTTCCTTGGCGCGGACTCCGGCCGCCCCGACAGACATGGCTCAATGGGCCAGAGCCTCGCTCGAAAAGATCGGCGTGAAGAAGGCGATCTTCGAGGATAATGATGACCCCGTCGTGGCCGAACGCAAGTGGGAGAACGTGGAAGAACTGGTTCACTCCCTTGGCCAGATGAGATTCGGCGAAGATGACCCCTTCCAGGCTCCGATCGACCCAGCTCCTCCACCTTCCATGGGCGGACCTCTCGCATCCAGCAAGACTTCTAGCGGGCTGGCCTACCTGTCGGAGTTCATCGCAAGAATGACGCTGCAAGCTCAGGACGATCAGGAGTCCGACCAGGAGCAAGACCAGGAGAAGAACCAGGTTACGCTTCTGACGCTCCATGGATCCAAGGGTCTCGAGTTCCCGGTCGTCTTCCTGGTCGGCACGGAGGAGGGCTACCTACCTCATCGGCGAACGATCGAAGAGGCCTCCAGCTTCGACGAGGAGCGCAGGCTGGCGTACGTGGGAATCACGCGCGCCAAGGACCACTTGATTCTCACGCGCGCCAAAAACCGGATCCGATACGGAAAAGCGATCCCTCGCCTCAGGAGCCGGTTCCTGGACGAGATCCCAAAGCACCTGATCGTGTTCCGTGACGAATCCCACTCACCGGACCTCTCCACTCGCGAGGCCCAGCTCGCGCACGAGGAAAAGGTCAAAGGCTTTCTCGAGACGATCCGCGCTCAGCTACTTAAAAACCCCTGACAGATCCATCTCGAGAACAAGCGCAGCGGTCTCGTTTTCCACGGATTGACTCGCCGACAAGCTGTGCATCGGCGCTTTTTCCACGAAATGAAACCAGAGCGTGGTCCCCATCGACGAGGGCCTCGTCCCGGGACTGAGATCGGTGACCCAATAAAGCAGCTCCAGGCTCATCCTCGGCGATCGGTCGCGAACGATCTGGCTAAGCCAGAGGTGGACCCTGTAGCGCTTGCGCAACCTTCCTGCCGAATCGTAGCAGTCGACCTTCCAGTCCTGTGAAAGCTCGTTCTCGAGGTAGTGCTTGCACTGGAGCTGATCGGCCGTCATGCCGAAGGGCACGTACTGGAACGCGAGAATGGAGTGTTCAATAGGAACCAGGGTCGCCGCACGACTGCTTTGCGTGAAACTCAGCAATCCAACGAATAATATCCCTATAAGAATTGATCGTCTCATCGCTCGGGCTTCCCACAGCCGTCCGCTGATGGAAAGGCGGAACGCGTCAAGACTTCATGCCGGCGGGAGCGACTCCCGCCGGCATTCCGGTTCGTGCTTTTGATCTCGCTCTCCCGATCCCTATAAACGGGGAGTCTTCTTGCCTCCGACCAGCGAGACTAGAAAACTGATCACAGCCAGGGCCAGGAAGACAAAAAGCAGGATCTTTCCGAGATCCGCCGAAACTCCCGCGATATTGTTCATTCCGAACAACATCGCGATCAATGCAATCACAAAGAATACGATAGCCGCTCGCAACATAAGCAACGTCTCCTTGCTTCCCGGAAAGAGCAAGCCGCATGCCCCATTCTCTTCCCAGCCTTGAACTCCGTGTGTCATCGCGACAGAATCAGTAACCATGATGTTCCTTTCCGGCAAACTTCGAATCCCTCAGGGAAGTCTTCATCTCTCGCTCAGCAGCCTCGTACGGGACCTCGAGAAAAAGGGCTGCGAGGTCACCGTCCTCGACAAGGAAATTCAGGTGAGCACTCCCGGCCTTGACTCAATGGCGCTTCCCCAAGGCTTGGGCGCGCTTACCTCCCCGTCTTTGGCGTCGCTAGGGCGGGATCGACTGCTGGTCCGCTGGGATGACACGGGCGCCGTGACTTATCGGTTCCGATACTGGTCTTGGGTCCAAGTCGCGACCCACGCGACGATATCGCTTCTGCTCTTGCTGGATCTGGCTTTCGGGGGAACGGATCACTCGATCGCGCAGCGCCTGCTCCTGGCAGTGTTCGCGAACGCCATTCCCATCGGGATTTTCCAGCTAAGCCAGCTTCGGTGCATGGCCCTAATCGAAGGAATCGCCAAGCAAAGGTAAGGACGAGGAGCGCCGTGCCGCCGGAGTGTCTTCGCTGCCACAGTTCTCGCGGCGCATGCCTATGCTAGAATGATTGAGCAAGCCTATGCGATCGCAAGTCATTGCCCTCATCCGATACTGCCTGGACCACGAGACGCCTATTCATAGAATTCGCGAATCTCTTCTTCAGCTTGGAATGGAAGTCGATACCATCGACGCCGCGATCCGGAAAGTCGACGAGGAACGCATGGCGTCCGCGGAGCCGGAGGGCATCGATTGCCCGCCCTACGAAGGCACGCTGGTCTTGGGCGATGAGCCCACTCCGCTCCTCCCGTCACTGAGTATCGACACCGAGCTCGACACGAAGATCCTCGAAGCGACCCCGGATCGAGTCACCCCCGAGACCCTTCCTGAATTTCATGAATTCGTCGATTTCGAAACTACGCCGTCTGATCAGCTCCGCTCCGGTAGCTTCGAGGACCCCTTCGCGCCGAACCCGGCGCCTAATCATATCGAGCTCGAGACGGCGCCCCCGAATTATTACCAG
>CAYNDM010000105.1:8415-9377 GCA_964395265.1 uncultured Bacteriovoracaceae bacterium | reverse complement strand
GGCTAGCTACAATCGAAGGATGCGCGAACAACCCTGGCACCTCAGAAGGGCGACAGCGGAGCATCATCGCTGGTTCGAGAGCCTCATGGAGCTCCACTCCCTGACCTCGGCTTGGCTGCATGAGATCACGGGAGGGCCAGCGCGTGCCGGGGACCATATCCTTCCCCGGACCATCGTCCAGAATCCTTCGATTTCAGAGACCCTCTGGATGCTCGATGCGGTCGGAGCGGAAAGCGAAGCCGCGCAAGGAGGGCTGGAGCGCCTCTTGGACGACACCTCTCCCGAAGACGTGCTGGGGCGTCTGGAACGCACGGTCTGGACCGTTCAAGCTTTGACGCTTTCGTATCTTTTCGGCCAGGCCTCCGGCCAGGAGAGCCGTGCGCTCGTGAACCAACTGGAGCAGACCTCTTGGCGCAAAGGCCGAGACTTCGCGCGAGCCCGATGGGCCGAGATCGATCCAACGCTCGCTTCGGACATGCGAGCGCTCTTCGCCGCCTACAGGACTGGCCCGTTCGGCGGCCGGCACCCGCAGCGCGCCTTCCTGGTCAAGCGGGCGCTGCCCAGCGAGGTCCAAGTCGAGTTGCTCGAATCGCCTCATCGCAGCTCGTTCATCGAAGTGAGGAATCTGGCCGATGCGCTCAGCTCGCTCTACGCGCACTGGGCGCGCGGTTTCGCATACGCATTGAACACGCAGGTCAGCATCGAACATCGATTGCCGACCGGGGAGCGCCTCTGTTGCGAGCAGAGGTGGACCTTCTTGCGATCATGAGCAGGCATCAGGATCTGGAACGGCTTCTGGGACTGCAGGCGAAAATTTTTCGTTCGCTAGAGCTGGAGGTCGACCGCCTGCTGGGCAAGCTCCCGGAGCCGATCCGCCGCTACAAGAAGGAATTCGACTCGGACTTCGAGGGCCTGGAGAAGCGCAGGATCAGGGCCGTGCGCAAGCACCGCTTGATCGACGC
>CAYNDM010000105.1:0-8405 GCA_964395265.1 uncultured Bacteriovoracaceae bacterium | reverse complement strand
CTCGCGCGACGTCACGTTCATCGCCGACTTTCATCCGTTCCATCCGGCCCAGCGCACCGCTCTCAGGCTGGCGCGCGACGCGATTCGCGAGGGTGAGACCTGGTACTTCGGCATCGAGTTCGTCCCCTCCCGTTTCCAATCCGTCCTGGACGCCTTTCAGGAAGGTCGGGTCACGGTGGAGGAGTTCCATCGAACGATCAACTATCGGGCCGAATGGGGCTTTCCCTGGGAGAATTACCAGCCTCTCTTCGACTGGGCGCGAGAAATGGGCGTGCGCCTGATCGCGCTGAACCGCCCCAAGGAGCTCGTCCGCACCAGCGCCTCATTCAGGCGAATCCGCTCGATGGCGGATCTTTACGAGCGCGATCGATGGGCGGCAGGGCTGATCACGGATCTGCTGGGAGAAGACCGCAAGCGGGGAATCGCTTCCCGCATGCTCGTCCTCTACGGGGAGCTTCACGTCTCGCGCAACCATCTCCCCAAGCACCTCACGGTCGTGTCGCGAGGCCATCTCGAGCGTCCTCTCAGAAGCCTCTCGATCCACCAGAACTCCGACCAGGTCTATTGGAGCCTTGCCCGAAAAAAGCATGCGGTCCGCGCCGATGCCATCCAGCTCGACCGCGACTCCTATTGCGTGATCTCTTCGACTCCGTGGGCGAAGCTTCAGTCCCTGATCGGCTGGCTGGAGGGCGATCTCTTCAATCCCGTGAGCGAGGATCCGCAGGTCGAGTCCGACTACCTGAGCGCGATGCAAACATACGGGCGCGCGATCGCGAAAACCCACGACCTCACGCCGGCGCCTTTCGATAACATCACCCTGCAAATCATCCACGACGCCGACTTCATCGATTGGCTCGAAAACGAGCCTTATTTCAGCCGGCGCGAGTTCCGGCTGCTCGAGTCGCTCATCCTCGCCAACCAGAGGATCTACATCCCCCGCTCGGACATCGCTTATATAGGAACTCCGTCTCACAACGGAGCCGCGCAGCTGGCTTCTTCCCACTTGCTCCGGCACCATACGGGGGATGAACGCGTCTTCGAGGCTACGGCCGAGGATTTCTTCAGGCTGGTTCTCGAGGCAGCGTTCGCGTTCTTCGGCAGCCTTCTCCTCAATCCACGCAGGAAGTGCGACCTCGAGCACGATCACCAAGTGAGACTCACGGCGCTACGAAAAAGCCGCTCACGCTCCGAGATGATCGAGGCTCAGGCGCGCCAGCTCGCGCTGCGCGTGCTTCAAGCAAGCAAGCGCAACCGCGTCTTCGGCCAGCGCGCGGCCCCGAAGCTGAGCGCGATGCCTTCTCTCCGCGAAGTGGCGTCGAACCTGTCGAAGGCCCCGGTCGCCTTCCTGGCCGCGAAGTATCTGGGGAAGATCCTGGGTAAGAAGCTCCACCTGGCCTTCATCGCGTCCGATCTCTCGGCTGAGGAGATACGAAAATACTTCTTCGAGCCGCCGAAGCGAGCCAGCTTCGAGCAGCGCTACCTGGATATGGCCCGCTCCTTGGCCCGCGTGAGGCTGGAGCGCAGCAAGAGAAGCCGGATCTGAAATCGACTGATGTCAACTGGCGGAGCAAGCCATTTCAACAAGACCAAAGAGCGCAACGAAATTCTCCGCGCCTACTGCTTCATCGCCAGCTTGCAGATGCTTCGCGGGTCCAATCCCTTAGCCTTGGCCCAAATCTCGACGTTCTCATCCAGGCGCGCCGCGGTCAGCTTGACGCCAATTCTCGGTTCAGTGAACGGCCAGCCGGGAGGAGCGCTGCCCGAATACCCGTTGATCGTCGGAACGCCTGTCAGCATCTGTAACCACATGGCATCCATGTGGATCTTCCAGTTCTCCGTCTTCGAGGCCGGATCGGGATCGAAAAGCAGAAAGGCCCCGCAACCGGAAGGAAGCTGCTCCGCGAGCAGAGCGAGATGATCCCATCGCTCTCTCCAATCGAAAGCCGGGGTGGTCTTGCCTTGCTCCAGAACCGCGAAGCCAGCCAGAAGCGCGATCGTCGCGACCGCTCTGCCTCGGGCCCTGGCCTCCTCGAAGAAAGCCGCGAATCCCACGGCGGCGCCAAAAAGGAGGAACAGACCGATCCTCGAAACGACGCGAATCGCGTTTGCGCCGGGAAAAAATTCGTATACGAACTTCCAGAGCGTGAGTTCCCCCGGCAGCTTGCTCGAAGCCACCATTACCGCGAGAGTCGTGAAGCCGATGAGCGCGAATCGGGGGGCCTTCCGCTTCCACGCGAAACCGAGGACGACCAGCGCGCTGGTCAAGAAGCCGAGGCCCAGCCTCTGCTCATATTCGATCGAAATCGTGCCGAACAGCTTCACCCTCCTGAGCCATGGGTAGATCCAGCTGTCCTGTCCGTGATGGAACCAGCTCTGAATGACGGGAATCACCCAACGGGTCTCCTCGAAAGAGCGGAACCCGACCTCCGCGACGCTTTTCCGGTAGGCCAGGA
Source organism: uncultured Bacteriovoracaceae bacterium (assembly GCA_964395265.1). Lineage (GTDB taxonomy): Bacteria > Bdellovibrionota > UBA1018 > UBA1018 > UBA1018 > CAYNDM01. The sequence goes on along the minus strand of CAYNDM010000105.1, from coordinate 5,952 downwards.
CCAAAGGAAGCGAAGCCGCGAACGCGACGGCCGCCGACAAGGCGATCCAGAGCCACTGCGTCCTCATCAACCGGAGCAGACTCTCTCTCATCGGCCGCAGCAAAAGGGAGACCACGAAGCCGACGCAAAGAGTGAAAACCAGAAACCAAGTATGATAAAACCCGGCGTAAAACTGCGCGGTCGCACTGAGGAAGAAAATCGCGATCCAGATCCTCGCCTTGCCGAAGGAGCCCGCCGCGTGATGAGCCGAAGCCGCTAAGGCGTAAAACGCGATGACGGCGTAGAACTGGGCGATCATCTGCTGGTGCACGATCTGCGATACCCTTGGGCCGGCGAAGGCGAACAGGAACGCGCCGAGGCTCGGAGCCCATAAGTCACGCGGATCGCGAGCGAGCCAGTGCCTGTAAAAAACGAAAAACACGATGAAGTTCAGCGCGAAAAGACACATCATCCAAAACTGGTACGCGATCTCCGGCTGCGAAAAGAACGCGCGCCAGAGCCAGTAGATCGGAGCGACGCCGAGGAGAACATCGCTGTAGGCCATGACGTTCGGATGAGGATGGAAGAACGGCGCGTTCCAGAATCCCCGCGAGCCGAGGCCGCCCTTCGCCCACACGAAACTGTGCTCGAGAAGATAATGGTTGAAGCGAGTGTCGCCGAGATCCGTCTGCATCAGGCCCAGACCCGAGAAAAGAGCCGGATGCATGGCCATCACGAGGCCGATTGCCAAGAAGACCAGCGGAATGCAGGGGCCCTTTTTAAAGGACCGAAGCGAAAAGGTCTGCATTCCCTCACCATATGACGTGGCGAAGCCGAATCAAAGGCGAATGTCCGAGCGATTCGCCGGCCCCGAGCTACTCCTTAGGCCTTTCGCTCTCGCTCTGCTTGTCGAGCTTGCGATAGACGGTGCGGGAATTGATGCCCAGGATCCGCGCGGCCATGTTCTTGTCCCCATCGGTCGCTTCGAGCGTCTTGCGGATGAGGAGCTCCTCGACCTCTCTCAGCGGAGTGCCGAGCGGTATGCTGATGGCGTTCCCCTGCAGGGATAACGAGCCCGCGGGGCGATCCGCCCCTACGGAAGAGAGCTTCGCGATATGCCCGGGAAGGAACTCGGGCGTGATCTCGTCACCGGTCGCGAAAACCACGGCACGCTCGATCACATTCGAAAGCTCGCGCACGTTCCCGGGCCAGAGATACGCCTCGAGCAGGGCCAGGGTCTCGGGACTGATCGCGGCGATGTCCTTGCTGTGGCGGCGGCAAGCCTGCGTGAGAAAATGGTAAGCGAGCATGGAAATGTCGCCCTGGCGCTCGCGAAGCGGCGGGATGCTCAAGGTGATCACCTCGAGCCTGAAGAGCAGGTCCTGGCGGAACTTCCCGGTCTGGACCTCTTGCGCCAGATCCTTATGGGTCGCCGCGATCACCCGCACATCCACTTTCGTGGGGGTGGTCGCGCCTAGCCTTCTCACTTCACCTTCCTGAAGAACTCGGAGGAGTTTGGCCTGCAGCGAGATTGGCATATCTCCGATCTCGTCCAGGAAAAGAGTCCCCCCGTGAGCGGCCTCGAACAATCCTTCCTTGGCGCCTGTCGCGCCGGTGAAAGTCCCCTTCTCGAAGCCGAAGAGCTCGGACTCGATCAACTGCTCGGGAATCGCCGCGCAATTCAACGCGACGAAAGGCTTCGCGGCACGAGGGCTCTGCCGGTGGATGAAGCGGGCAAAGAGTTCCTTGCCGGTCCCGCTCTCTCCAATCAAAAGGACGGTCGCGGACGTGGGAGCGACCTGCGCGACCCAGGTGCGCATCTGCCGAATAGCGGGCGAATCGCCAATGATGGCACCGCTCGTCAGGCCCGAACCGTCGGCCACTTCGGTCTCGCTCTTTTTTGGACGGGCCTTGGCGCGCTTGAGCGCGGCGTCCACCGCCGTCAGCAGCGCCTGGCGCTTGAAAGGCTTGGTGAGAAAGTCCACGGCGCCCAGCTTCATGGCCCAGACCGCGTCCTCGACGCGGCCGAAAGCGGTCATGAGGATGACCGGCGTCTGCTCGCCGCACAGGGAAATCGCGCGCAGAAACTCCAGGCCGCCCAGCCTCGGCATGCGCACGTCCGTCAACACCAGGTCGAATCGGGACTGAGCCCGTCCCGGAGAGGGACGAATCTCGTCGAGCGCGGCCTGCCCGTCGCACGCCACCGTGACCGAATGCCCAGCGAGTTCGAGGATCTTCCGAGTGGAATCCAGGGCCTGGGAATCGTCGTCGACCAAGAGTACTCTAGCCATGGATGTGACCTCCGGGTTGCGAAACTACCGGCTCGGCGGCACGCCCCGCCTGCCGTGGCTGCATCTTATATGATGGGAGCAGAATCTGAAAGCAAGCGCCTTTGGACCCGGTGCGCTCCTGGTATTCGATGGATCCGCCGTGCTCCTCGATCACTTTCTTCACGAACGAGAGACCGAGCCCCGTCCCCTGCGCCTTGGTCGTGACGAAAGGCGTGAACAGGCGTTCTCGCACTTCGGGGCTGACGCCAGGACCATTGTCCTCGATCGTGAGCCAGATCCTGCCGCTTTCGGTGTTTCCGAGTTTCCAATGGATGCGCGGATCCTGCCTCCTTGAAGCCTCGAGCGCCTGAAGCGAGTTCTTCAGAAGGTTTCCGAGGACCTGCTCCAGGATATCCGGATCGCCTTGGAGCACGAGGCTCGAGTTGGGCTCGCGCGTCCAGTCCACCCGCCCGCCTAGGCTCTCGCAGAGATGGGCGTAGGTCGCTAGCGCCGACTCCAGCACCTCTCCCAGATCGACGGCGGTCTTCTTGCCTTGAGAAAGACGCGAGAGCTTGAGGTAGTTCTCGGTGATCTTTTCGAGCCGATCCACGGCGGACAGGATCGACTGCAGCGAGTTCTTGAGCTGCGGATTCCCTTCCCGCGCCGCGAGCTCCGCGGCCATCTCAGCCTCCAAGCCGATCGAATGCAAGGGATTGCGCACCTCGTGCGCGACTTGGGCAGACATCCTTCCGATAGCCGCGAGATTCTCGGCATGCCGCAAGCGCTCCTGCAGATCGAGCTCCTCGGTCAGATCCTCGAGCACGATGATCACGCCCTTCGCGTCGCCTTCGACCTCATGGCCCAGCGGCATGAGGCTACCCCCGTAAACATGGCCATCGACCTTGCAAGGCTCGATCTTGCTCACCTGGGCCGAATCGCGGATGCGCTCCAGCCAGGCGTGGCTGCCGGCGAAATCCCTGAGCTTCGGCCAGAAGAGAAGCTCGCTTCCGATCACGTTGGCGGGCTCGGCGCCCAGGAAGACGCAGCCCACCGGGTTGCATTGAGTGATCTTTCCGTCGAGGTTCGCCACGATCAGGACCGACTTGATGCTGTTGAGGATATTGCTGTTGAATTCGCTCATCTCTCGAAGCGCGCGATTCGACTGCTGGAGCCGGTCTCTCTGGCTCTCAACGATCTTTTCCCGCTCTAAAAGGGCGGTCGCCATGCGGTGAAACTCGCGAGCGAGCGCGCTGACTTCGTCATTGCGCGAGAAGGCGATCTCCGGCAGCGCCGATTTATCCTCGCGCCTGAGCCCCCGCCGCGTGATCTCTCGGGCCAGCCTGGTCAGCTCGCTCAGCGGACGAAGTGCCCGTTCCCCGACCCAGAGCACCAGCAACGAGAGCGAAACCACCACGACGAGCAGCACCTCCAAGCCCGTGCGCAGCTCGGAAGCCCTGGCCTGGGCATGGGCGAAAGTCTGCCGAAGCGACCGCTCGTACTCGTTCACGCCCCATTGAAGCTTTCGCGTCCAGTTGTCCAGACGCTCGATCCAGGCAGGATAGAGTTTCGAGGCCCCCGCTTCGTCTTTCTGTTCCAAGGCCAAATAGAGGCGCTCCGTATCCGCGCGCAGGCCCGCGAACTCCGATTCGATCGAGCTCAACCACGCCGACCAGTTGTCGCGCGACTCCTCTGGGGCCCAGGGCAGGTCCTGGCGAATCAGCTCGCCCGCGCGCTCGATCTCGTTGCTGATCACATCCTCGATCCACTTGGGCAGGGCTTTGGCCTTCCAATGTGGGTCGTTCCAATGAGCGAACCCCAGGCGACGCTCCGCCTCGCGCCTGAAGACGTCGGTGTCGGCCTGAAGCTGGGTCAGAAGACGCCCAAGCGGCACGGAAACGCGATTGATCGCATGAAGGGAGCGATTGACTTCGGTGATCCTATAAAGACTGATCGTCGACCCGAGCAGCGAAAGAAGGATCAAGGCCCCGACGAACATCAAGACTCGCTGTCTGAGGGAAGTGAGCTTCTTCGCCATAGGTAGCTCTAAGCATAACGCAAAGACGTTGCCTAGTTATCGTGAATTATTGTCGATCGAGCCCGATCCCGAGGATCTCGCTAGAGCAGCCAAAACTCTGACATTTCGAGCACCTAACGACTTCGGAGGCGAGATCTCTTTTGTCTGGAGTTCTCCCCTTCATTTCAGGCGCTCCTCCTTGTTTCGGGAACTCTCCCCTACTTTCAGGCGCTCTCCCCTTCCTTCGGAAGCTCGAGCCTGGGAAAGATCGGCTTGGGTTCGCCAGGCCGGTGTGTTTGCTTGCCCCAGGCCAGGGCGCGCAAGCTTCCTTTCTCCTCCGGAACGGGGATATCGAGTTGCCTGAAAATCTCAGGAGTGCTGAAAGGGAGCACGGGCGACAAAGCGGTAGCCAACCAGCGGATCCCTTCGAGCAGCGTGTAAAGCACCTCTTTCAGCTCTGCCTGCGACTCTGGCGTAGCCGTTTTCGCGAGAGTCCACGGCTTCGTGCGATCGATGTACAGATTGAGTACGCGCGAACGAGCGCGGCATGCCTCGGTGTACCTCGAAGGATCGATCTCGACTACCGCCTGCTCGAGCTCCGGCAGGAGTTTCTCGAACGACTCTCGGATCTCGGCCGAGTGGGTTTCTTTCAGCGGTCTTTCGAGGGATTCTCCCGGAAAATATTTGCGAGTCATGTTGATCGAGCGATTGACCAGATTTCCCATGTCGTTGGCGAGATCCGCGTTATTCTTGAGGATCAGGGCTTCGAGATCGAAGTTGCCGTCCTGGGAGAACTGGTTCTCGGCCAATAGATAGTAGCGGAATGGATCGGCGCCAGTCGTGGCCATCACTTCGTCGGGGGTGACGGTGTTTGCGATGCTCTTGGCGAGTTTGGCTCCCTTGATCGTGATGAATCCGTGAGCGAAAACCTGGCGCGGAAGCTCGATTCCCAACGACATCAGCATGGCCGGCCAGTAGACGCAGTGAAAGCGCGTGATGTCCTTGCCGATGATGTGCACGGTTGCGGGCCAGCGCGCGTCGAAAACTCTCCCTTCGGGACCCTCAGGATCGCGGAGCTTCAGCTCGAGGCCGGCAGCGGTCAGGTAATTGATCAATGCATCGAACCAGACGTAGACCACGTGCTTGGGATCCCAAGGAAGCGGAATCCCCCAGGTGAAGGTCGAGCGGGAGACCGAAAAATCCTTCAGTCCGGCCTGGATGAAGTTAACGACCTCGGCCTTGCGGTATTCAGGCTGAAGGAAGTCGGGGCGCTCATTATAGAGCTGAAGCAGCCGATCCTGGTATTTCGAGAGCCGAAAGAAGTAGTTCTCCTCGGAGATCCAGTTCGGAGCCTTGTTATGAGATGGACACAGGCCATCCTTCAGGTCCTTTTCGGTGTAGTAGGCCTCGCATCCTTCGCAGTACCAGCCCTCGTACTTGGCCTGGTAGATGTCTCCCCGATCGAACGCTTTCTTGACGAGCGCCTGGACCACGCGCTCATGATCCGGATCCGAAGTGCGGATGAAGCGGTCGTACTTCGTTCCCATCTGCTTCAACACCTTTTCGATGTCTTCGGCCATCTTGTCGCAATAGGCTTTGGGAGTCAGTCCTTGGGACTCGGCGGCCCGCTGCACCTTCACCGAGTGCTCGTCCATGCCGGTGGCGAAGTAAGTCTCATGACCCAAGGCC
>CAYNDM010000104.1:0-9386 GCA_964395265.1 uncultured Bacteriovoracaceae bacterium | reverse complement strand
ATCCTCTTCGGTCTGAGGAGCGGCCCCGAGAGTAAAAATATCGAGATCCTCAGTAGGCACGATCCAGCCTGCCGCACGAGGTCCTGAAAGCTCGACCAGCGACTTGCGGTTGCGAAGCGCTTCCTCCAGATCCGATGAACGAAACGAATCGATCCGGGCGGAAAATGCGATCTCCGGCATGGCGCCGAGTCCGGAGAGAATCCCCGAGGCGGCGACCACCTCGAGCTTGGAACGGGGCAAGCGCTTGCTCAGATGATGCTGGTCCATGCGGAAGGCGATGATCTGTCTACGATCCATGGAGGCCGATCGTAATGGGAACCGCTTATTCTGTCACGTGGATCTCGGGTCGCGACGAGTCAAGTGCTGCCTGATCGCATCAGTCACGACGACGGATCGCCGCGCCATTCGAAGTGAATCTCATTTAATCAGTATTCGTAGACGGCGGTCTTTGGAGTGACGAACTTCAGGTAGGGAAGGAGACCGTAGTCTCCCTGCGGAATCTCCTGAACGAGCTCCTGGTTCAAGTTCCTCAAGTTCTCCACTGTGTGGGTTTCGGTTCGGCCTTCCGGAGTGGCGAATCTCAATTTTTGGCCGAGGCTCAGGCTTTGGTTCTTTCCCAAGACCCGGATCAGGGTGTGGCTGTTCTTCGCGATCTCGACGACTTCTCCGATATATCCCTCGTCCTGACGCTGAACGGTGGTGTTCTTGAGCTTCTTGAAAAGAACATCCGTGGCGTTCGCCTGAAAGAAGCAGCGAGTGACCTTGTTCGGATGGTTTTCGATGAAAGCTTTTCCTTGATCATTGGATGCGGATCTGAGGACGCGGCTCAGATCGGGCAATCGGTCCGATCCATCTTCGAGTCGGAAGTCCACTCGAAAGGCCGAAAGCCCCATCTCGTGCAACTCCGAGACACGGTCCAGCAGGCAGTAATCCTTGGCGTGGAAGACCAGCGTGCCGTGGCGGTTCTCGATGATGCGGAACCCCCGATGCAGGCTCTCTTCGCTATCGGCGAGAGCTTGCAGCCACGGATGGTCGAGCTTGTGCCGGTCAGGCCCCTCAAGCTGATTCGAAAGCAGGTGCCTCGGGGTGTAGAGGAGCAGGATGGGCCCTAATCCCAGGAGCTCGACGGGAACGGGAAGATGTTCGATGTAAGAAGCGATGCGGATTTTGGGAAGCTCGATCGATAACGCCAATCTTTCGATGCGGCCTTCGCCGCTGGCGAGCCACCCTTGGATCGCCTCAAAGTTGTGATTGCCGGTTTCGAGGATCAGCTGGATGGGGAGCCCCGAAAGGCGCTTGAGGGCGAACTCGAAAGCACCCGGATCCTGCACCCGGATCGCGCCAAAGAGACCGAGATCGATCTGGCTCAGAACCGATGTCGCCTGGCTCAGGCGATCCTGGGTCATCAGGATGTCCCACTCCAGGACCGGGCGCGATCCCAGAGCCCGAGCCTCGCGAGCGAGTTGATGAAGCGAGTTCAGGTCCAAGGTTCCGAGGCGTGACAGCTCCTGATGGCAGAGGATGACCTCGGCAGCGCCGCTCTCTTTGAGTTTCGTCAGCTCGACCGGGTTTCGAGCATATGCGATCAGCTGCATGGGACTCTCAACTTCCGTACGAACTGGCCGACTCGCGCCTCCGCGACGTACGGCACTCTCACCAGGTGATTGACCTTGGCGCTCTCGATTGGCAATCCGATCGAGCTGAAAATGCGATCGGTCGAAAGAGCGACGGGCGCCCCTTCGAATGGAACGAGCTCGCAAGCGTCCCCTGCTCGAAAGGCGCTTCGCACTTCGATCAAGGTATACTTCCCCGGCTCGATCTTCCGTACCAAACCCAGGTACTCGTAGTGGGGCCTGTTGCTGAAATCACCCGTATTCAGTGTGCTTCTCAGATCCGCTGGCGAATCCAGGCTTCCGGTCATGGACTCGCGGTGAGGGATCAGAACGAGCTCCTCATGCCATCCTTTGAGTCTTGCTATCGGCAGCTCTTTCAGTTCGGCGTAAGTATCGATCGCCTCGCGGTAGATTTTCGAGATCGATCCCGCGTAGAGCGGACTTCGCATGCGGCCTTCGACCTTCACCGAGTCGATACCTTCTTTGAAAAACTCAGGAAGAAGATCGATGCCTTGAAGGTCCTTGGAGCTCATGAAGTAGGTATTCATGGCTCTCTGTCCCCCGTCAAACTCGAGCGAGTAGCTGAAGCGGCAGCTCTGCGCGCAGCCTCCGCGGTTGCTGTCCCTGCCCTGGGTGAAGTTCGAGATCGTGCAGTTGCCCGAATAGGCCATGCACATCGAGCCATGGATGAAGAGCTCGACTTCAAGCCCGGTGGCACGTTTGATCCGTCCGGCGTCTCGGATCGAAACCTCTCGTCCCAGGATCAGTCGAGTCACGCCGAGCCGCTTCCAGAAGAGGCCCGATTCCTCGTTCAGGCAGCTGGCCTGGGTCGAAAGGTGAATGGGGAGCTTGGAGTTTCTTGCGACAACGGAAATCACTCCCATGTCCGAAGCGATCACTCCATCCACATTGAGCTCTGAGATTTCCCCGACGAATTCGGGCAGTGTTTCGATGTCCGAGTCATGAGGAAAACTGTTCAGAACGACGTAAACCCTCGCTCCGTGCTCATGGGCGAATTTCACGCCTTCTTCGAGCTCGTCGCGCGTGAAGTTCTCGGCGGCGGACCGAAGCCCGAATTTCTGGCCGGCCAGGTAAACCGCGTCAGCTCCGTAAGAAACGGCTGCTTTGAGTTTGTCGAGATTGCCTGCGGGAGACAGCAGCTCAGGTTTGAAACTCATGATGGGGGGATCTATACCTGACAGCCAGGGGGTTCGACAAGGTGCATCCACCTTACCCCTGGAGAACCCGTGCTTCCGTCAGATCGTTCCCATTCGGCCGCTCTTATAGTCAAGGAAGGCCTGTCTGATCTCGTCAGCCGAATTCATGACGAAGGGGCCGTAACCTACAATGGGCTCGTCGATCGGCTGGCCGCTCAACAATAGGAGAGAGGACTCCTCGATCGCCTCGATAGCCAATAGATCGCCATTGCGTTCCATCACAGCGAGTTCGGCTTCATTGATCGATTCTCCTTCTGGAAGCGCGATCCGACCCTTAAGTACCATCAGAGCCGTAGTGAAACCGGAAGTGACCTTCAATTCGGCGCTTCGGCCTTTCCCGAGGCGGACGTCATAGACATGCATCGGCGTAAATGGCTGCGCGGGGCCCACGGCTCCGTCGTATTCGCCGGCGATGACCCGGATCGAGCCGCTCTCTTCAGGAAGGGAGACGACCGGAATCTGGGACCGCCTGATGCTCTGGTAGCGAGGAGGAGCGGACTTATCGCGCGCCGGAAGGTTGACCCAAAGCTGGACCATCTCGAAAGGGCCTCCGCGCTTTGAGTATTCCGTGCCGTGGAACTCTTCATGCACGATGCCAGAGGCCGCGGTCATCCACTGAACGTCTCCGGGGCCGATCTTTCCGCCGCCTCCACCGGAGTCGCGATGCTCGACCTCGCCCTGATAGACGATGGTCACGGTTTCGAAGCCGCGATGAGGGTGCGCTCCTACGCCCCGGCGCGTGTTGCTGGGATCGAAATGAGCGGGACCGGCATAGTCCAGAAGGAGAAATGGAGATATCTTGGACGCGATGTCATTGTAAGAAAAGATGTTCCGTACGGGAAACCCATCTCCCACCCAGTGCTCCCCATTGCTTCGTTTGATGAAATCCAATTTCTTGTATTGCGGCATAGGCCCTCCGTCTGGTCTCGCGCCATCTTTGGTTCAGCCGGATCTTGGATGCAAGCTAAAATTCGTGCGCCTCGGATGACGCGAATATCGTGATGAGGAGGGTCGCGTGATCGGATTAGCTCCACGACGTCTGCGTCAGGTATTTGGTGCCTGGCGCTCTGAAGAATCCGATCTGGGCGCTTCCGGCGGCTTCAGGGGAAGCTCGATGGTGAATGCCGAACCCTGCCCAAGCTCGCTTTCGAGCCGGATCTTTCCGCCGGCCTCTTCTACGATCTTTCGCGTTATATAGAGGCCCAGGCCAAAGCCGCTGATATTGCTCGTCGGGACGGCCCGTTCAAACTGATTGAAGATCCTCTCCTGATCGATCGGCGCGATGCCGATGCCTTGATCCTGGACCGTGACTACCGCGTGAGCCCCGTCCGAACCGATCGAGATGCGGATGGGGTTGCCGGCGCCGTACTTCAACGCGTTGGTCAGCAGATTAGCGATGACCTGCTCGATGCGGTACGGGTCCCATAGGCCGATCACCGCAGCATCGGGTTCGGAGAACTGAAGTTCGCTACCCGACTCCAGACATTGTTCTTCGAACTGATCGCAGACTTCTCGCACAATCTGCTTCAGATCGGTCTCGACTGGATCGAGGGTGAGTCTTCCTGTGGCGATTCTGGAGACGTCCAACATGTCCTCGATCAGCCTAGTCAGGCGGTTGAGCTGCCGAGAGGAGGTCTCGATGATCCGATTGAGGCGGCTCAAGTCTGGAGCACCAGGATCAGTAGAGGAGAACAGTCGTCGGGCAAGGAAGTTCTGGAGCATGAGGGAGGTGATCGGAGTTTTGAGCTCATGGGATGCGATCGAAATGAATTCGTCGCGAATCTTGACCGCTTCTCTCGATTCCTGGAAGAACTTGACGTTCTCGAGCGCTAACGCGGCTCTTTGCGCGAGCTCTTCGGCCATGACTCGATCGTCCTCGCTTAGGGATCTTCCAGAATCTGCTGTCGCTAGCGTGATGACGCCGAATACCCCGTTTCTGGCGATGAGGGGAACGAAGAGGACAGACTTCATCTCCATTTCGCGTAAGAGTGCAAGATGCTCCGGGCACTGAGCCCAATCCTCGAGGACTTGGTCGGTGAGGGTTTGAACGAGGATCGATTTTCCGGATCGGATCACTTCGAAGATGGGATGCGACCCTTTCGGATCCGGACGGTGTTTTCTCGTGAGTTCCTCCGCGATTCCGTCCTTCCTTGAGTCGCTGCAGACGATGTCGGCGCGCTTGAGCTCGGGCCCGTCGGTCGTCAGATCGATCGCGCACCAATCCGCGAATCTGGGTACCAGGAGTCGGGACAGCTTCTTGATTCTCGTATCGAAGTCCAAGTCGCCCAGAAGTGCTTTAGTCGCGTCCGAGAGGAAGGAGATCCGCTGATGAGCGGCTTCCAAGCTCTTTCTCGCGTCAAGCTCCCGCAGGAGTGCTTCCTTGAGCCCTGTTTCCGCGCTTTTTCGATCCGTGATGTCTTGAATCAGGACAAGGATGGCGTTCTCTCTCCTGCGTGCGGTGAAAGGAGTGATCGTCAATTCGACCCATTGGATCTTACCGGCGGGAGCCTCGCAGCGAACGATGAAGGGAGGGCTGCGCTCGGGACTCGAGCAGTCCTTCAAGCGTTGAGCGATCAAAGCCTGGTCATGGTCCGATAGACCAGCGAGAACCTCGAAGAGCGACGCGCCCAAAAGCCTTTGGGGCGATGCGGTCAGGATCTCAATAGACTTCGGATTCCACGTGACGATGCGGGCATCCGAATCGAGGGAAAGGATCCCGATGGGAGCGTGCTCGAGCAGTCTCTCGAAAAGTATGGCGTCGGTGGGATGGAGCGATTTGGCTTGAACCGGAGGCTGTTGGGCCAGGAGTGCTCCAAGGGTGGTTTTGAAATCCCGGCGTTTCCGTGATTTTTCGGCGCACTCGCGGATCAGGGTGACGGCCTCCTCAGGGTTCGTGATCACCTGGCAATGGGTGTTTTCCCCGAGTAGTGGAGCTAACCTCATAGCACGGGTGATACGGGGACAGTTCGCCGGAGTCGTCAGGATGACCACTGGGACCGATTTCATGAACGAATGGATCTTGTGAGTGAGTTGGATCGGCTATTCCAGCTACGAGCCCAGAACGACGCAATCGACTCCGTAAGCACCCCCGTCGAAGCTAATTGCGGAGAAGTCCGGCATCGAGATTTCGCCGATCGCCCCGAACGACCGGGCCGCGCCGTTTTGCCTCAGGTGGCTGGCGATGATTGAATCGGGCTGGATGAACAGGATCTTGGACATGGTTATCCCAGGTTCTCGCCTCAAACGTCCATTCCTAACAGAGGTTTGCCCAGGATGGACCGACCGACCCAGGTCTTGAGGATTTCCGTCGTGGGCGACATGACATGCGATGCCCGGGCGTCACGCAGAATGCGTGCTGCTTTGGTATTTTCGCCGTATGCGATTCCCCCCATGAGCGTCATCGCTTCGTTGGCGATCTCGACCACGCATTCCGAGATCTCGACCTTGGCCGAGAAGATCGGAAGCAACGAGTCCGGTGAGCCGGAGTCTCCTGTCCATGCGGCGTGGTAGATCAGTCTGCGAGCGCGCTCGAGCTTGACCCACAAACCGCCCAGGCGATGCTGAATCAGTTGGGATTCGGAGAGCGCCGAGCCGCTGTGGCTGTGCCGTCTTTGTTTCAGATGTGAGCTCGCTTCCTCGAAAGCAGCGGTAGCGAGGCCCAGGTAGCTCCCCGCCATCGCGATGAGGAAGTATGGGGTGATGATCTCGAATACGTACCAGATTTGGTCGCCAAACTGGCCGAGCAGGTTGGCTGCTGGAACCTGTACGTTCTTCAGCTCCAGGTTTCGCGAGGAGTTGCCTCGCATGCCCAGGCCGTTCCATGGCTCGCTCCAGGTTAGCCCCGTCGCGTGTTCGGGAACGATGACCAGCGAGAACTGGCCGAGCGGGGTTCCCGGATCCGCGGTTGCCGTCGATATCACATAGGAGTCGGCGAATCCGCCGTTCGTGACGAAGCTCTTTGTGCCACTGATCTGGTAAGACGGCGTGCTCGTCGAAACCAGAGCCGTCTCTGGTATGTAGAAATGGCTTCCTGACCCCGGCTCGCTCAAGGCCAGCGTGGTGATGTGCTTGCCCTGACTGATGGGCACCAAGAAGCGCTCGATTTGATCCGGAGTGGCTTTTGCAGCCATCACGGCGGTAGCCACGCTGTGCATTCCGTAACAAATGGCGGTGGATCCCGACTCCTGGCCAATGATCTCGCAGGCTCGAGCCAGCGTATAGAGCCCCTGGCCCAGTCCTCCGCTTTCTTGCGGAGCGACCAAACCGGCTAGTCCAGCCTCTTGGATAGCTCTCATTCCCTGTACGGGCCAGCGCGCCTCCCGGTCGACCGATTCAGCTTCGGAGGCGATAGGTCCGCTGGCCAGGTCTTGAAACTTTTCCAGCAATGACTCGATCTGCTTGAGCGGCATAAGCCTCAGAGAACCACAATTGTGGAAAGAGTGTGGAGAAAATTATTCAAGGCCTAACCGGCTGCCCGGTTGCTTTCTGGATAGTACAGCTCGGATTTTGCAGCCCTGGCGATCGATCAACAAACGGACTCAATGGAGGTCATCTATGCAATGCAATGTGGGATCAAAGGAACGCATCGCTCGCATCGGCCTGGGATTGCTGGCGGGCGGCGTGGCCGTGTCCGGGAGCGTTTCGGGATGGGTGCAAGGAATCTTGGGAGTCGTCGGGCTAGCGGGCCTGGCCACCGGGATCACTCGCTATTGTCCCGTCAATCAAATGGTCGGGTACAATGGGTGCGCTGCGGACGAAAAGGCTCCGCGAGTCCTCAAGAAGACCGGCTAACAGCACGGGCCCTCGCCCCCTGGGCCTTGGCTTTAAGGAGAGCAATCGGGCCCGCGCTTTCTTGCCGGCGGCAAGCCGGTTATGCCCCCTTGGCCACTTCGTAACCGGCCGAGATCCAATCGGCCATTCCGCCATCCGAAACGCAGATGAGATTATTGAGTCCTTGCTGCACGAGCTCGGCGAAGGCTAGTTGCGCTCTCTTGCCTGAGCGGCAGTGGATATAGACTCGCTCGTACTTCTTGAGCTCGTCGGCGTGTCCGGCGACTTCGTCGTGGGGGATATTCAACGAGCCCGGAACGTGTCCTTCGGCGTATTCATCTCTTCCTCGGACGTCGAGGACGACTTCGCTTTTTCCCAGTTTAGACAGTCTCTCATGAAGAGCCTTCATTGAAATCGGTGCATGGGTCATGATTGATTCCTCCTTGATTATTTGAAGTTCTCGTAAAGGGACTCTTTCAAGAGCTTTGGCGATGGGCCGACATAAGAGCCCGCGTCCTTGATGAAAGTCTCCTTGTCCTGTGTCAGCCCAGGGCTGATCTCAAGCTGATGCCTCCAGCTCGAGACCCGTCCGCCTTGCCCGTCGTGGCCTGGAAGCATGAGCGTCTCGGGCGAGGCGTGGGCTTTGATCTTCTGGATGCTCTCCCAGTGAGCGCCGGGATCCCCGCCCGGCAGATCGTCACGGCCCGTGTCCCCGTACAGCAGCATGTCCCCGCCGAAAAGAAACGGTCCCCAGATCGGAGTGATGCACTCGGCGGTATGGCCGGGAGTCACCAGAAGCCGGAGAGGGCCAGCGGCGGTAGGGAGAGCGGTGTCCCGGCTGACTCGCAAGTGGATCCGCTGGCTCGGGCTGAGCTGATGCTGGATGAGCGGCGCATTGAGCTCGTTGGCGAGATCGGCCGCGCACGAGATGTGGTCCGCATGGGTATGAGTATCGATCACCGCGACGAAGCGGAACCCCTTGAGCTCGTTCCTCGATAGCGCGACGAGGGTCTCCCAGTCCTCCCTCATCGGATCGACTACGATGGCTTCCTTCGTCGCTTCGTTCCAGACGACGTAGGTCATGTTGTCATCGTTGATGACGGCTTTGGCGTGCCAATCTTTTTCGACGGGGGAGCCGTCCTGGATTAGCTCGCGGATATCCTTCACGGTCGTGCTCATCTTGCACCTCCTCGGGCCCAACGGGCCCGGATTCTTGGTTAGTTACAGCAGTTCGAAGACTTCGGGCTGACTTGGCAGAGCTCTTCCCTGGCGGAAGGCGCCACGCGATTCCACGGCATATGGGACAGGAGCGTGGCCATTCCGCAGAACCCGGTAGCCCCGGCTACGGTCAGACCCGCTCCGAAGAAGCCCGTGACGACCAGGAACCAGGGGTTCAAGAACGCTCCCAGTAGAGTGGTAGACAGGACCACGGATCCCGCGATCAGCTGGACTTGCCTCATGATCGGAAGCCGGCTCCTGCTTTTCAGGACAACTGGCTTGCCCTGCCGTTTCCACTCTATGATGCCGCCACCATAGACTCGCGCGCTGATCTTGTCGGCGTAACCCAGCTGCTGGATCTGCGCGGCCGCGAGCTTCGCCCGATTCCCGCTTCGGCATAGAATCCATACGTCGCGTTCCTTGAGCTGATTGAGTACCCCGGGGGCGACAAGCGTGAATTGCGAGAGCGGAACGTTGATCGAATTCTCGACGTGCTCGTTCGCGAACTCGTCTCTTTCCCTGACATCCAAAATGACTTCACCCATCTCTTACTCCTTCTTGTTCTTGG